>NZ_RCIH01000008.1 GCF_003675855.1 Halostella salina
TGTCGTTGTGGATCTCGATGGCGCGGTCGACGTCGCCCTCGTACTCCACCAGCGCGACGTGGGGGCCGAACACCTCCTCCTTGAGACAGCGCAGGTCCTCGTCGTAGTCGACCTCGTAGACGAACGGGCCGACCCAGTTGCCGTCCTCGTGACCCTCGGGGATCTCGTCGTCGCCCAGTTCCGCGCGGTCGACCAGCACGTTCGCGCCCTCCTGTTCGGCGAGGTCGTTGTACCGCTGGATCTTCTCGACGTGGTCCGGCTCGATGGCCGGCCCCATGAACGTGTTCTCCTCGAGCGGGTCGCCGACCGCGACCTGCTCGGCCACCTCGACGAACCGCTCCTTGAACTCGTCGTACACGTCCGTGTGGACGATCAACCGCTCGGAGGAGACACAGCGCTGGCCGGTGGTCTTGAACGAGGACATGACCGCGGAGTGAACGGCGATGTCGAGGTCGGCCTCCTCGGTGATCACGATGCCGTTCTTCCCGCCCATCTCACAGGCCGCGAGCTTGCCGGGCGTGCCGCCGACCTTGCTGGCGACCTCCTGGCCGACCTCCGCCGAACCGGTGAAGAGGACGGTGTCGGTGCGGTCGTCCTCGACGATGGCGTTGCCCGCGTCGCCGAAGCCCTGCACCATGTTGAACACGCCGTCGGGGATGCCGGCATCCTCGAACATCTCGGCGATGATCTGGCCACACCACGGCGTCTGTTCGGCGGGCTTCCAGACGACGGTGTTGCCCTCGACCAGCGAGACGGCCATGTGCCAGAACGGAATGGCGACCGGGAAGTTCCACGGCGTGATACAGCCGACGACGCCGCGGGGTTTGCGGCGCATGTAGGCGTCTTTCTCGGGGATCTCGGAGGGCACGACGTCGCCTTTCGGGTGGCGGGCGTCGCCGGCGGCCCACTCGACCATGTGCCAGGCCTCGGTCACGTCGGCTTTTCCCTCGCTGATCTCCTTGCCGCATTCCTTGGTGACGACCTCACCCAGTTCCTGGTGTCGGTCCCGCAGTTCGTGGTAGATGTCCCAGAGGTACTCCGCCCGCTCGATGCGGGAGAGGTCTCGCCACTCCTCGAAGGCCTCGTCGGCGGCGGCCATCGCGCGGTCGATGTCCGCCTCGGTGCCCCGGCGGAACTCGCCCAGCGTCTCGCCCGTCGCCGGGTTCTCGCTCTCGAACGTCTCCGTTCCCTCGCCGTCGGTCCACTCGCCGTCGACGTAATGCTGGTAACTCTCTGCACCGATTGCTTGACTCATACGTACGCCTTGGTGGCCGTGGTGTAGAATGGGCTCCCTCCCATGGTCGGCCCCACTATTATTTCAATTATTATACTATGTATGATTTGGTCGGTGCTGAGATTATAGGTAGCCACACCGAGTAAAAGATGATGATTCCACCTATCGCGAATAACTTCGTTGCTGGGACATCGGTGGCAGCGGCATTAGACCGTGCAGCTACAAATAATAAGAACGGTGTCAACACGATCCTCAATTTACTCGGAGAACATCATGGTGACCCCGAAAAAGCAACCGAAGACACGGAAGCATATTGCGCATTAGTTGAGGACATATCAGAGTCTGATGTTAATGCCTGTATCTCAGTCAAACCTTCACAAATCGGACAAGAAATATCTGCTGATCAATTTGAGACCAATCTCAGTCGCATCGTCGAAACTGCGGACTCGCATGATGTTTTCGTTTGGGTTGATATGGAAGATTCCGAGACAACGGATGTGACACTCGATGCATACGAGAGATTGGCCCGGGAACACAACGGCGGTGTCGGTATCTGTCTTCAGGCTAATCTCAAACGAACAAGGAACGACTTGGAGCGTCTCAGTGATGTACCTGGGAAGGTACGACTTGTGAAGGGTGCGTACGACGAACCGGAATCGGTCGCATTCAAGAATAAATCCCGTGTCGATGAGGCGTATCGGACGTTACTCGAGGACGCATTTGAACAACGGGATGGAGGAATCGCGGTAGGAAGCCACGATCCGGAGATGATCGAGTACGCGAAAACACTACACCAAGAATACGGCACCCCGTATGAGATACAGATGTTAATGGGTGTTCGTGAAGACGCTCAGCAGAATCTTGCAGCTGAAGGCGTGGATGTCTACCAGTACGTCCCCTACGGGTCACGATGGATACAGTATTTTTATCGCCGGGTGCGTGAGCGGAAGGAGAATGCATTGTTTGCACTACGGGCAGTTGTCGGTGTGTGACCCAATCGCTACGGCGGTGAAATCCGAGTTGAACGCTATCTTACTAGATTGTGGCAGGGAAGTAAGGTAATTGTTAGATAAGCTGGTTCCATGCGAAGGCGAATGCTTGCAGCCAATTTTCGACGGTGTTTGATTCGGCGTGACTGAAACAGTTTGAGAACTGGTTGGTTCGACGTTTTAGTTCTCGAAAGACACATTCGACGCTGTTCCGATTACCGTGTTTTTCATATCTGTAATCGAGGCCGTGTCGGTGGAGCGCTGCTTGCAGCCACGGTGCGGAATCGACGAGAAAGAGTGTGTCACCGACGAGATGTTTCTCGCAGAGTTCTGCGAGAAACATCTCGGTGATCGCCTGGTTTCTCGTCGGAGAGAGCTTGACGTGCAGCAAGCGGTTCGTGTCGGAACCGACGGCGGCGTACAGCCAGAACCGTTCATTGTTGAGTTGGATCACGGTCTCGTCAACCGCGACGTGAGCCGGATTCGCACCGTCACGGGGCTGTAGATCTGCTTTCTGCACCCGGTTGTGAACCGTCGTCCGACAACGTTCGGCACCCAACCTATAGAGAACAGAAATTGTATCTAAAAGTGATAATTCTGCTAGATAGAGTCGGATACCCAGCTTCATCGCGGGTTCGGGTGTCGCCTCTCGCTCCAGAAAGTCTAACTCGAAGCAGTCGCTACCTTCGATGAGGCGGGCGATCTCTGGCATGAACCACTAGAAGATCGCTCCGCATCACTCTTCACCCTTATTTGAACACCGCCGCTTCCCCTCCCAATCCGTGCGTCGATCGTTACGCTTGCCAACCCTTACGTCGATCGAACGCCACCCGACTCGCATGACAGAACTGGACACCGGCGGGACGACGATACGGGTGACCGTCGGCCGTCGTGGCGGCGACGACGTGGTTCGGGCGGCCCGGGAAGCCGCGCCGGACGGCGTCGACGTGCGAACAGTCGGGCCGACGGGACTCACCTGCCGGGAGCCGGTCCTCATGGCGACGCGTGACGGTCGGACTGCTGCGTACGGTCGCGTGACGCCGTCGGGAGCGAAGGGGCTGGTCGACGCCCTCACGACCGAACTGCTCGAACCGCCCGCCTTCGCCGTCTCGGACGACGACGGGACTGGAGTTCCGCGACCCGCCAACGGCCCGTTCGCGGTCGGCGAGCGCCGAACGCTCGCCCGCTGTGGCTGGGTGGACCCGAGCGACGGATCGCCGGTCGGGTCGACCGCCCCGGCCGCGGTCGAATCGACCGCGCGCGATTCGGGGTTTCGCGGGCGGGGTTTCGTCGACTCGGCCGACGGGCCCGTCGTTGCGTCGTGGGACGCCGCCCAGTCCGCCGGGGGTGAGCCGGCCGTGGTCGTCGCCAGCGACACCGACCCGGACGTAGCCGCTGATCGGCTGCTGCTGGAATCCGACCCGGCCGCGGTCGTCGACGCCGCGACGGCCGTCGCCGATGTGGTCGAGGCGAGCGACGTTGTCGTAGTTACGGGCGAGGGGGACAGGATCGCCCGGAGCCGAGTCGAGGCTGTTGCAGCCGATACCGACAGGGACGTGACGGTGACGGTCGGAACCGGCGCGTTCGACCCCGACGAGGAGGTCATGGCGGCCGAGACGGTCGATGACGATCGACCCACCGTCGTCCACACGCCCCGGACGCTCGCCGGGCTTCGGGCACTCGTTCACGGAACCGATTCGAGTGGCGGACTGGCGAGCGATCGGGGTGCCCCGGAAACGGCGGACGACCCCGGCACTCGGCTGGTCACCGTATGTGGCGACGCGGACCGGGCGACGGTGGAACTGCCGACCGACGCGCCGCTCTCGACGGCGCTCGACGCGGTTGGGGAGCCGTCGCTCGAGTTCGCCTGCGTCGGCGGCCGTCTCGGTGGGCTCACCCGGACGCTGGACGTGGCCGCGAACGTGGATGCCCTGACGACCGCCGGTCTCGGGACGAACGGCGTCGTCGAACTGTTCGACGACTCGCGGTGTCCGGTGGCCGTCGCGGGCAGACGGACGAAGTTCGCCAGGGAGCACGGCTGTGGCCGCTGTGGCGGATGCCGGAACGTGGTGCCGGAGCTACACGAGCAGCTACGGGCAGTGTACGATGGCCAGTTCGATCCGGACGAACTGCGGACGACCTGTGAGGCGCTCGCCGAGATGGATTGCCGGGTAGCCGCCGCCGCGGCCCGACCCACCAGATCGGCGCTCGACGCGTTCGAGGCGACGTTCCACGCACACGCCGAGGGGCGGTGTCCGACAGGCGAGTGTTACTGAACGGTGTTACCGGGTAGTGTTACCGGGTAGTGTTACCAACTGGAGAAACTGTCCGGGAGGCTCCGGATCGGTCACTCGAAGGAGACGGTTTCCGAACCGGGGTCGACGGTGACTCGGGCACCGATGGGGAGCGGCGCGATGGGGTTCGTGTGCCCCCAGTCCAGCCCCATGACGACCGGCGCATCCGGGTTGTAGCGAGCGATCTCGTCGGCGATCGCGTCGTACATCCGCTCCCGGTAGGCTTCGCGCTCCTCGCGAGGCGGTTCCTTCAGGTAGCTGCGAGTTGGCGGGCGGCCGACCAGAACGGCCGCGAACCGTTCGAGCAGTCCGCGCTCGCCCATGCTCATCAACGTCGCCCGGACCTCGTCGGGCGAGGGGATGATCTCGGCAGTCTCGATGGCGAGCACCGCTCCGTCGAGTTCGGCGGGTTCCGGGACCCCGCGGTCGGCCGCGAGGGTCCATTCCAGGATGATTCGGTTTCCACCCCAGAGACGTCCGGTGGCCGGGTCCGAGCCGCCGACCCATCGCCAGCCGGGGTTTGCCTCGTATGCGGGCGGCGAGCCCATCTCCGACGGTTCGGTCCACCAGGTGGTGGGCTCGTCCGTCCACTCCGTCGCCGGCGTGAGTTCCCCGAGGGACTCCTCGAAGAACGCACGCCGACAGTACCGCTCGGTGTAGTCGGGGAGTTCCCCCGGTACCGCGAGTTCGTTCATCAGCTGCGCCCCGTTGTACGAGACGACGCCGGCGTTCCAGAGCGCCAGCGAGAGGTTCGTGTTGTCGCTCATCCCGTAGAACCGCGTCGGATTCGCGGCGAGCACGTCGGTGTCGAGGTAGCGACGGATCCGCAACTGGTCCCAGCCGCCGATGGTGGCGACGATGCCGCCGATCTCGGGATCGCGGACGGCAGCGTGAACGTCCGCCGCGCGTGCCCGCGGGCTGTCGGCGAGGAACTGGTCGCTCTGTCGCGCGGTCGGATACACGACCGGGTCCAGGTCGAAGACGGTTCGGAGCCGTTCCAGCCCGAGTTCGAACACGTGCGGGGCGTTCCGTGCGCCGCCGCTGGACGGGGCCAGCACCGCGACGCGGTCCCCCGGCGACAGGGGTGGCGGAGTCACGAAGTCGTCCGACATACCGGGAGTATTGCCGTATCACGTAAAGGGGTTTTCGGGGGTGTGTGAACCATCGACGGTGATGGATTCGAACTGTTGGCAAAGGAAATCGGGGATGAACGGCGCGGTCGGGACAGGTAGGACCGGGCGATCCCCGTACGGAATACATATCCGCCCGGGTCACCTATCCGGTATTAATGGACGAGACACCGTCGGTACGGACGCAGTCGGGGATCCACACTGCCCCACGGTCGGACGTTTCGCAGGACCAGGGGAAGTTCAGGACGCGGTTCAACTTCCCTGGACGGGCGCTCCCGGACCACGACGACCACGGCTACGGCCCCCTCGCGACCGTCGTCGAGTCGTTCATGGATCCGGGGACGCTCATCCGAATGCACCAGCACCGGAACGAGGAGATCATTTCGTGGGTGCCCGAAGGCGTGATGCGCCACGACGACCGCCAGGGCAACGAGTTGGTCACCGATCCCGGACATCTCATGGTGATGAACGCCGGGAGCGGCTTCTGGCACGCCGAGGAGACCGAGGCCGACGACCCGCCGCTCCGGATGCTCCAGATCTTCGTCCGTCCGCATAGTCTGAATCTCGACCCCGGCATCCAGCACGAACCGATCCCCGAGGCCGGACCAAACGAGTGGCGACACCTGTTCGGTCCCGAGGGCGGCGACGCCCCGCTGTACGTGCGGAACGAGGTCAACTGCTACGACTGCCGGCTGACAGGCGGGGAGACCACAGTTCTCCCGTCCCGTTCGGGCTGGGACACGTATCTCTACGTGTTCGACGGTGCCGTCGCTGTCGGTGACGAAGAGGCTAAGGTCGGCTACACGGAAAGTGCGCTCGTGACCGCCGACGGTGAGGTTCCGGTAACGGCGACCGAGGATTCGATTCTGGTTGCCTTCTCCATCGATCCCGATGCCCCGATCACCCGACAGGGGACGATCGGACGCTAAGTGGGTGCATGGCGATCAGACGCTGAGTGTACCGGTGTCCACTGGGTCGGTCTACGCATCGAGTTTACGACGAGATCACGACGATCGATTTTGGGTATCGTCGATAGCAAGGTCCGGGGGCATGCCGGTTCGGGGGACACACCGGTTCGGGGGACACACCGCTATCGATTTGTCCCGGTGATGTTCGTCGGAATCCCCCCTCTATCGATTTGTTCCGGGGATACCCTGTAGCGGTTTCACACTTCTATCGATTTGTTCCAATCCGGTTCATCCGACCCACCCAGTTATCGATTTGTCTCGAGGGTGGTTGTCGGTGGGGCCCCTCTATCGATTTGTTCGAGGCGTTGCCCTCGGCCGATTGGACCATCCGTTTCGAGGTCACACCTCTATCGATTTGTTCGATGGGGTGTGGTGTGACACCCCCTTATCGATTTGTTCGACTGTCACCGGATCTGGGCGTTCACCACCGACCGGAGTTCGTCGGCATGGACCTCGTCGAGCCTGGAGTCCTCACGGAGCGTCTCGATGATCGTGGCCGGATCCTCGCCGAAGGTGAACTCCAGATAGCTCCCCGAGTTCGGCCCCTGGCTCTTGCGCTCGGATTCGACCAGCGAGTACGTCGTCAGCTCCTTCATCTTGTTGACGTACGTCTCCTGATAGTACTGCTCGGCGTCGAGCGCCTGGGTGAGATACTGGTAGACGGTGTACCCGTGCGGACTTTTGGCGGCGTTGTTCCCCGTCTCCAGCGCGACGGCTGCCGTCGCGTACAGACAGAGCTTCTTCTGTGTCGAGATCCCTCGCGTGACCTCCAGCACACGGTTCTTTTCGACCTTGTCCTGCGCGCGCCGGACGTGTTCCTCCCGGACCCGGTCCGATCCCTTGCGTTCGGCGATCGATCCGGCGGTTCTGACGAGGTCGATCGCCTTCCTGGCGTCGCCGTGGGTCTGGGCGGCGAACGCGGACGCAAGCGGCAGCACGTCGTCCGACAGCGCGCCGTCGTGGAACGCGTCACGCCGGTGTTCGAGGATCTCCCGGAGCTGGTTCGCGTCGTAGTCGTCGAAATGCACGTCCTCCGGCGTAAACGAACTCAGCGCACGGGATCCGACGTCCTCCATCATCTTCGTGTCGTTGGAGATCGCCGCAACGGAGATCTTCGCCGTGATCTCGTCGGTGCTGCCCGCCCGGGAAAGCTGGTAGAGGAGCCGTGAGAACGCCGGTTCGTCCTTGTCCCGACGGCCGACGAGCATGTCGAGTTCGTCGAGGACGAAGACGGCGATGTCGTAATGCTCGTTGACGAGCCGGTAGAGTTCGTTCCACTTGTTCTTCGTCGGGATCCCGTGTTCGGGGACTTCGACGTTGACTCCGGCGTCGTCCGCGACTTTCCGCGCGAGTTCGTACACCGCCGAACCGAGCGTCCCGACGTTCTGACAGTTCATCTGAAAGACGCCGAAGTTCGTGTCGCGGTTCTCGGTGAGCTCGACGATGTTTCCGCAGACTGCATTGATGATCAGGGACTTCCCCGTTCCGGACGGGCCGTACAGGAACAGGTTCGGCGGCCGCTCGCC
The DNA here is from genome assembly GCF_003675855.1 of Halostella salina. Taxonomy (NCBI): domain Archaea; kingdom Methanobacteriati; phylum Methanobacteriota; class Halobacteria; order Halobacteriales; family Natronoarchaeaceae; genus Halostella; species Halostella salina. Next base: position 8,142 of record NZ_RCIH01000008.1, read on the forward strand.
GCTGATCGCGACGCGGAGGTGACGCGTGATCGACGACAGCTGTTCGTCCCGGCCGACGATCCGGTCCTCGTCGACGATCTTCGTCGGGTCGAGCAGGGTTCGGTCACGGATGAGCGTCGCCGTCTCCTCCTGCTCCAGGATCATGTCCTTGATCGACCCTGCGTCATCCGAGTCGTCGCCGGGGTCAGACATACCAGTCCCATTCAACGGGTCCGTCAAAAAGGTTCCCCTATCGATTTGGATTACCGAATCATAGCCGTTCTCCGTGGCGAATATCGCCGAGAGTGAAATAGCTACCGGAACCTCCGACGATATGTTGCCGTCGTAGCCTACCGGATACCTCGTGGTTAACGGTTCCGGACACCCACACACCTCTATCGATTTGTTCTGGAGGGGATCGGTGGGGTGGGGGGAAAGCCGGAACGTGATCGCTCGGATATATTGTGTTACTCGTTCTATAGCCGATCCACGATCTCACCTGCCGTTGCGTTTCTCTTCTTTCTTCTATCTAGCTAGTTCTAGTGTAGTAAGTTAGTAGAACACACCCCGTTATCGATTTGTTTAATCGCTGTACGCAATCGGGTTTTCACTATTTCACCTACTTGAACATGGTCTGTAGCTATACTTTGAGATGTGACTAGGCATCCAACGAGTTCGGAAGAGTCGATCAAGTTCGGAAGAGTCGATCAATTAGAGAACAGGAAACCGAACAAGAATTAGCACGAATTACTGATAGAGAGGGACAGTACGGGGCAAATCGACGGAATCAACCTGATATATTACCTATCCGGCCGTTTCTCACCCCCAGTCCCTACTGCCCCGAACAAATCGATAGAGGTGTGTGGGTCCCCACCCCTATCACGGAACTGTCCGGGAAACAAATCGATAGAGGTGTGTGACGGGGAGAGTTTTCCACGATACAGGACCATCGAGGCGAAGCGTCTTTACCAAACGCTTCGAAGGGTCCGACAATGCAACCCCCAGAAGCGCACCACTTCGGCATCACTGTCAGGGACCTCGAAGAGACGGTCCGGTTCTACAGCGACGTTTTCGATCTCGATGTCGTCTCGCGGTTTTCCGTCTCCGGCGAGTCCTTTGCCGACGCCGTCGACGTCCCGGACGCTACCGGCAGGTTCGCACACCTCGACGCCGGCGGAGCGCGGATCGAACTCGTCGAGTACGATCCGTCAGGCTCCGACGCATCGGCCCATCACGTCAATCAAACCGGTGCGAAGCATCTCGGTCTCGCCGTCGACGACATCGACCGGTTCTACGCCGAGTTGCCGGACCACGTCGACACGCTGAGCGAACCGCGAACGACCGAGAGCGGGACCCGAATCCTGTTCGTTTGCGACCCCGAGGACAACCTCGTCGAAATCGTCGAGGCGTAACACCTCGGGGCCGATAGGTCGGTACACCCCGTTTCGAACAACGTGAACAGGTCCCGGAAGTACGATCGACATTCGGGAATATTCATGTGAGAGGGGACGGAACGTCGACTCGATGAGCCTCTATCAGCGGGACTTCATGGAGGGGACGCGCGGCACCCAGGCGGTCGACTGGGAGGAGCGCATCGACGTCAAACGGCTCCGCCGCGAGCGGTACGACCGAGCCCTCGAACGACTGGAGGACAGCGACCTCGGCAGCATGCTCCTCGTGTCGGACCCGAACATCCGCTACGTCACCGGCCTCGCGATGACGGGCGGGTCGGGTGCCGACCACTACACCCTCCTCACGGAGGACGGCGACGTCGTTCACTGGGACACGGCCGACCACGCGAGCAATCAGCGATACAACTGTCCGTGGCTAAACGACGTGCGCTACGCCTGCCCGGGGCTCGGGAACGTGCCGCGCGCGTCCGGGCGTGACTCCGCCCGGAACTGGCTCAAGGAGAAGATGGCGCGTCTCGTCACCGACGCGCTGGCGGAGTACGGCGTCGACAAGGAGCCGATGGGGCTGGACGTGGACAACCGCGGCCTCGTGAACGCCTTCGAGGGCAACGACGTCGACGTCCGGACCAAGGAGTGCGTCGACCTGATGCACGACGCCCGGAAGACCAAGACGCGCGACGAGATCGAGTGTCTGCGGATGGTCGCGTCGATCTGCGAGGCCGGGTTCCAGGCGATCACCGAGAGCGCGAAGCCGGGCAAGCGCGAGTCCGAGGTCTGGGGCGACGCAGTGCGCGAACTCTGGCGACACGGTGCGATGGCACAGGGCGGGTACGTCACCTCGGGACCGAACACCTGGCCGAAACACCAGGCGAACACGACGGACCGTGCCATCCGGCCGGGCGACCTCGTCTACGCCGACTTCTACAACATCGGCTACCTCGGCTATCGGTCCTGCTACTACCGGACCTTCTCCGTGGGCGAACCCACGCAGGCCCAGCAGGACGCCTACGAGAAGGCCCGCGACGACCTCTACGACGTGCTCGAACGCATCGAACCCGGCGTCACCACGGACGAGATCTGCAGGGGGTTCCCGGACGAGGAGGGCGAGCACATGGACTGGTACGACGCCGACGAGTTCTGGGAGATGACGACCAACCACTGGGCACACGGTCTCGGGCTCCAGCTGTACGAGCAACCCCTCATCTGGCGCGGCCTCTCCCCGGAGCATCCCATCGAGATCGAGGAGGGGATGACGATGGCCGTCGAGACGATGCAGCCCGCCGACCGGCAGGGCGTCCGCGTCGAGGAGATGGTCGTCGTCCGCGAGAACGGCGTCGAGATACTGAGCCAGTGGCCCGTCGAGGAGATCACGCGGATCGACCACTGATGACCGAACGATGCGGAAAGTCTCTATCGACGCCGTCGATCCCGAGGCGGACGAGGGCGTCTACACCGACCGACGCTCGCTGACCGGTCCCCTGAACACCGACACCGTCGCCGTCGCACAGTATCGCCTCGATCCCGGCGAGCGGTTCAGCGGCGCGGTCCACGCCCACGCCGACCAGGAGGAACTCTTCCTCGTCGTCTCCGGAACGGCGACGTTCGAGACGGAAGAGGGGACCGTTACGGTCGACGCTGGCGAAGCGATCCGCTTTGCTCCCGGCGAGTTCCAGTCGGGACTAAACGCGTCCGACGACACCGTCGTGGCGTTCGCGATCGGCGCGCCCCGGGACAGCGACGACGTTCGGGTCAGCCGCATCCCGGTGCTGGACGACGCGGACGTGTCCTGTCCGGACTGTGGCAGGGACGATATGCGACTCGGCGACGGCGATGCGGATTTGGTCTGCCCGGACTGCGACGCGACCGCGTCCGTGCCGTAATAGCGTCGCGACGGTCGCAGATCGGGCCCTGTCGTTCCTCTCGTCCGTTCCCTATCCTGTTGTTTCCAGGCGACGGATTGATCCCGTCCCAAGCGACTGATTCAGTCCCCCGTTATATCGACCGGATCCTTTCCACACGATTTATAATCGCGTGCAGCGACGTTCCCGACGATGTACAAACACGTCGCCCTGCTCGTGCGGCAGGATGGGATGAGCCACGAGGAGTTCGTCGAGTACTGGCAGGAGAACCACACGCCGATCGCCCGCGAGATCGAGGGCGTCGAACGCTACCAGACGGTCCTTCCGACCGATCCGGAGAACGCCGAGTTCGACGGGCTCGCCGAACTGTACTTCGACTCCCTCGACGACCTGCACGCGGCGCTGGGGAGTCCGGGCAGTCGGGACTACGACCCGACGAAGGAGGTCGCCGCGGAGGCTCGGGAGGACGTGAACAACTTCCTCGACGTCGAGGAGCGCCCCCGGTTCATCGGCGAGGAGATCGTCCAGAAGGACGAGGTTGACGGCGACACCGATGGCCTGTACAAACACTCCGCGTTCCTGGTGCGACAGGAGGGGATGAGCCACGAGGAGTTCGTCGAGTACTGGCAGGAGAACCACACGCCGATCGCCCGCGAGATCGAGGGCGTCGTCCGGTACGCCACGGTCCTCCCGACCGACCCGGAGCACGCCGAGTTCGACGGGGTGGCTGAGCTCTACTTCGAGGACCTGGATGCGCTCTACGACGCACTCGGCAGCGAAGGGTCGCGCGACTACGACCCGGACCGCGGCAAGGCAAAGGAGGCGAGGGAGGACGTGGACAACTTCCTCGCCGTCGAGGAACGCCCGCGGTTCATCGGCCGGGAGACCGTTCAGAAGTACGAACCCGACGGAACGACCTCGGACGAAGATTCCTGAGATGCCCGACTACGACACCCAGGTCCGGGAGGCGTTCCCCGAACTCGCGGACATCGCGGACGACGAACTCCGCGAGCAGGTCATCGAGGCGTGGCGGCTCGGTCTCGAACGCGGCGGCTGGTCCCACATCGAGGCCATCCCGTACGCCTGGAACATCGACGAGGTGACGAACGTCGAGCACGTCCGTGGCGTCACGCGGATCGCGGTCGACGCCGCCGCCCAGCAGCGCGACTTCCACGGCGCGGAGCCTGACGAGGACGTGATCCGTGCGGCATGTCTGCTCCACGACGTGGGGAAATGCTACGAGTACGTCGACCACGTCGACGCCGAACTGGTCGACCCGAACCCCGAGTACGCGACCGAAGAAATCCCCCACTCGCTCTCGGGCTACGCGCTCGCCCACGAGGTGGGCTGTCCCCTCGACGTGCAGCGGGCGATCCCCCACTTCATCGGCGAGATCCCCTCCCGAACGCTGGAGGCCGAACTGGTCAAGTCCGCCAACTCCGCGTCCTCGAACGCCATCACGCAGGCGACGATGGGGATCAGCCTGCAGGAGTGGGTGGAAAAGTACTCGCAGACCAGCAACTAGCGGCTGCGGTTACAGCGGCTCTAACCCCGCCTCCTCGCGCAGGACGCCGACGTACTGCCGGAAGCCGGCTTCGAGGTCGTACTCGGGGTCGTACCCCAGGTCCTCCTGCGCGGCCGTCATATCCAGCTTCTGAGTCCACGGAAGTTCGCCCTCGTCCGTGACGGTGAGGTCGGCGTCGGGCACGATTTCCCGCATCGTCTCGACGGCCTCGCGGATCGTCGCCAGCTCGCCGCGGACGTTGTACACGCGCTGGGAGAGGTCCCCCTCCGGCGCGAACGCAGCCTTCCGGAACGCCTGTGCGACGTCGGCGACGTGCTGCCAGTCGATCGCCTGATCGCCGTAGTCGACGCTGAACGACTCACCGACGGCGGGCTTTTCGACGATGTTGGCGAGGAACGCCGACCCCCCGGTCTCGCGGTAGGGACCGTACGCGACAGTCGGGCGAAGCGCCACGTCGGAGACGCCGAACTCCTCCCGGTACACCCGCGCCTGGTGTTCGTTGTACCCCTTGCTCGCCCCGTACAGCGTGTCGGGGTAGACGAGGTCGTCCTCGGTCACCCAGTCGTCGTAGTTCTCGGGCGGCGCGTAGATGGCGGCGCTGGAGGCCCACGCGACCCGCTCGACCTGCTCGTCCAGCGTCCGCGCCGCCTCGAACACGTTGTTCGTCCCCTCGACGTTGACCTTCATCGCGGCACGGGGGTTGTCCTCGGCCGCGTTGGTCAGCAGGGCGGCGAGGTGGACGATGTGTGTCGTCCCGGTCTCGCGGACCGCCCGCACCACGTCGGTCGGGTCGGTCACGTCGCCACGTCGGACGGTCACGTCCTCAGCGACGCCGAGCTTCTCCAGGATGTCGGTGTCCGTCGAGAGATCGTACGCCACCACGTCGTGGCCGTCCTCGACGAACTCCTGTGCGACGTAGGAGCCGATGAAACCGGTACCGCCCGTGACCAGTACGGTCGACGATGACATACGAACCACTGCCCGGCGGAGGGTCAAAAGTGTATCCGTGTCGGATCGTCGGCGTCGCTCGGCGGCCGCCCCGCCGGCCGGACGACCGCCCACGGACGGACCCGTGACCTACTCGTGGACGGCCCCCTAACCTACTCGTGGAGCCCGCCGACGGAGGCGTAGAACGACGACTGGAGCGTGTCGGCCATGTCCTGCTCGCGGTCGATCCGGGCGTCGATCACCGTCGCCGTCTCCGACCCCGTGGCCTCGTCGAGCGCGTCGCGGAGGTCGGCCGGCGTCGTCGCCCGGATCCCGTCGGCACCGAACGCCCGGGCCGCGGCGACGAAGTCGGTGTCGTGGAACTCGACGCCCGCCACGTCGCCCTCCATCTGTCGGACCATCCCGAGACTGGTGTCGTTGAGGACGACGAACGTGGGTGCGACGCCCTGCTGGACGGCGGTCTCGACGCTGGTCATCGTCATCGCGAACCCGCCGTCCCCCGCAACCGCGATCACGTCGCCGTCCGTCTCCAGCGCGGCCGACACCGCCGCCGGGGCTGCCCACCCCATCGCGCCGACGCCGCCGCTGCCGTAGTACGTTCCCGTGGCGGGTGCCTGCAGGTAGTTCAGCAACCAGAAGCGGTTGTTGCCCGAGTCCGCGGTGACGACGGTGTCCTCGTCGACGACGCGCTCGATCTCCTTGACCGCGCGCTGGGGCAGGATCGGCGAGGCGTCCGACTCGCACTCGGGAGCGGTGAACGACTCCCGTGCGCGCTCTGCCCGGTCGCTCGCCCAGTCGTTGCTCGCCTCGCCGGCGTCGGCCAGCGCGCCCAGGCTCTCGGCGGCGTCACCGATCAGCCCCACGTCGGCGGGGTACACCCACCCGGCGTTCCGGCTGTCGATATCGGCGTGGACGATCGTCTGCTCGTCTGGCCGGATGAACTCGGGAGCCTGCCAGTTCGTGTCCATCGGATTCAGCCGACACCCCACCACGAGCAGCGCGTCGGCCTCGCTCACTACCTGATTCGCGCCCTCGTGACCGAACGAGCCGATAACGCCGGCGGCCAGCGGATGCGTCTCCGCTATCGTCGACTTCCCGAGGTAGGAGGTGGCGACGGCTGCGTCGTACGCCTCCGCGACCGCCGCGAGTTCGTCGTACGCGTCGGCCGCGTGGACGCCGTTCCCGGCCACGATCACCGGGCGCTCCGCCGCCTCCAGGGCCTCCGCCGCCCGCGCAACGTCGGTCGCGGTCGGCCGGGACTCCCACGTCCGCGTCTGTCGCTCGTCGTTCCACACCGGCGGGAGGGTGTCGCCGTCGAACTCCTCGGTGACGGCGTCGCCGTCGAGCACCACCGCGGTCGGTCCCGGCCGCCCCGCGACGGCGTGCTTGAACGCCAACTGGAGGCTCCGAACCGTCTCCGTCGGGGAGCGCGGGAACCAGTGTTCCTTCGTCACGGCGTCGAGGATCTTCGGCAGTTCGAGACCGCCGTAATCCCCGCGAGATTGCTGATACGGGGCGACCGTCGAGTAGTTGCCGCGCTCCGAGGCCTCCGTGATCGTGACCATCGGCGACGATCCGAGGCGGGCCTCCATCTGCCCGATCGAGCCGAGGCTCCCGATCCACGGCCCCTGACCGGTCAGGACGCCGGGCGACCCGGTCAGTCGCCCGTGCATCTCCGCCATCACGCTCGCCTCGCGCTCGTCCCGGGGGCGCACCACGTCGACCGACGACTCGCGGAGCCCCTCGAACAGTTCGATCGCGCGGCCGCCCGGATAGCCGAAGACGCGCTCGACGCCGAGGTTCTCCAGCGACTCGACGAGCCGTTCGCTCGTGTCCATACCGTCGTGTTCCCCGGCCCCCTACTTCGGTTTTCCCATCGGTGTCGACACGCTCGCGGACGGAAGGGCATCCCGATCCGGGGACGCAACGACCCCGTCCACCCGTTCAACCCACCGTTCCGCGATACGACTGGGAAGAATTATAACGATTCCTCGACAGCGTCGGGTATGGAGATCGGCACGGGACTGTTCACCTGCCAGCGTCGCCCGGACGACGACCGCTCGTCGACCGAACTGTACGACGAGATGCTCCGGCTGGGCGAGACGATCGACGACGCCGGGCTGGCGAGCGCCTGGGTGTCGGAACACCACTTCATGGAGGACGAATACCTCTCGGGCACGATGCCATCGCTCGGTGCGCTCGCGGCCGCGACCGACGACATCGAGATCGGCACCTGCATCGCGCTCGCGCCGCTGTACGACCCGGTTCGCCTCGCCGAGGACGCCGCGACGGTCGACCTCATTTCGGGCGGGCGGACGACGCTCGGCCTCGCCATCGGCTCGAACCCCCGCGAGTTCGAGGGGTTCGGCGTGCCCGTCGACGAACGCGCCGAGCGCCTCGCGGACACCGTCTCCGTCCTCCGCGGGGCGTGGTCCGAGGGGCCGCTGGACTACGACGCGGAGTTCAGCGACGCCGACCCGGACGTGACCGTGACCCCGAAACCAGACGGGGATCTGCCGATCATGCTCGGCGGCGCGGCCAAGCCGGCCGTCCGACGCGCGGCACGCACGGCCGACGCCTGGTGTGCGCCCTCCGCCCTCTCGATCGAGGGCGTCCGGAAGCGCAAGGAGGACATCGAGCGCGTCCGCGAGGCGGAGGACATCGACGGGGACTTCACCGTCTACGTCCTCCAGCACGGCTTCGTCGGCGACTCGAAGGAATCGGCCTGGGCGGAGATGCGGGACGGGTACCTCTACCTCCAGCGGCGGTACGAGGAGATCTTCTCCGGCGAGTCGGTCGACGAACTGAGCGACGACCGCGTCGAGGAACTGAAAGAACAGGCGATCTTCGGGACGCCCGACGACGTGATCGACGGCATCGAGGCGTACCGCGACGCCCTGGGCGACGACGTTCACTTCATCCTCCGAACGTACCACCCCGGGACCGGCACGGACGCGATGGTCGACTGTGTCGAACGGCTCGGGAGCGAAGTCGTCCCCCACTTCGAGTGACGACCCGCCGATCCTAAACGAACGATCCGTTTATTTACAATATTCGATACAGTTGGACATACTCCGAGCGCTAAAGGGCTTCGAGAATGGGTCTCCGTTCGAAATAGACCTGCCCGGTGGATATATAATAAACGTAGTAAATATTTCTCCAGCCGAAACCCTCTACCGTTCCCCTCCGCTTTGGAGGCTATCGATCGGGCCGGCCGACCTAATTACAGCAATACTGTTGTAATTGAATCGCACTTCATCCCCAGTTTACACGGATAGATGTGTAATCCACGCAGCCACCGTTCGACAGGAGTAAACGACTGTCCGACGTACGGTGCCCTCCAGCGGACGTGCCCAGCCCGTCACGTTAGCATGAAATCAAGCTGAATGACGTTTGCCGTGTCCTGGACGGCCTCCTGGAGCTGTTCGCGCCGGTCGGGTTCCGCGAACTGGCTGCAGGGACCGGAGACGCTGATCGAGCCGAGCGGCTCGTCCTCGACGAGCACCGCCGTCGCGATGCAGCACAGTCCCTCGACGCTCTCCTCGTTGTCGAAGGAGACTCCCGAATCCCGGATCTCGGCCAGTTCCTCGTGGAGCGCGGCACGGGAGGTGATCGTCTTCGCCGTGAACTCCGGCAGGCCGTGCTCGTCGACGATGGCGTCGACCCGTTCCTCGGACAGGTGCGCGAGGATTGCCTTCCCGGTGGCCGTCGCGTGCATCGGCCGCTGCTCCCCGAGGGACATGTACGCCTCCGTCGACCCGCTCGGGTTCGTCGCGTACACGCACGTCCCCCGGCCGCCTTCCTCGACGACCAGGTTCGTCCGTTCGCCGGTCTCGGCGGCCAGCGAGTCGAGTTCCGCTTTCCCCTGCCGGTAGATGTCGAAGTCGTGCTGGACGCTCGCTCCGAGCCGGAGGTACTGACAGCTCAACCGATACGCTCCGTTTTCCTTCACGAGATAGCCGCTCTCGTGCAGGGTGTGCAGATGAGTGTAGACGGTGCTTTTGGCCAGCGATACCTCCGCAGCTATTTCCGAGACACCGACGGGACCGAGACGCTCGATCGTTTCGACGATGTCGAACGAGCGTTCTAGCGCACCGATGGTTTTGGGAGAGTCACTCATGATCGATCGATATGGTGGCAGGCGTGATAGTGTTTTCCCCACTGGGGGATATGCGTTCTCCAGTACCGAACGAGAGATCGACAGCCCCGGAACGTCGAGGGATGTGCACGGATCGATGCAGAGCGCGTCAGTAGGTCACCGTTTCACGGATCGCTTCCTCGATGCGTGGCGGCTGGGGAATGTAGAAGTCCTCCATCGCCAGCAGCGGAACGGGCACGTCGAACCCGGTGACGCGTTCGACGGGCGCTTCGAGGTACATCAGCGCCTCGTCGTTGATCGTGGCGATCAGCTCCCCGGCGAAGCCGCCGGTTTTCGGGGCCTCGTGGACCACGACGCAGCGCCCGGTCTTTTTCACCGATTCGACGACCGTCTCGCGGTCGAGCGGCGAGATGGAGCGCAGGTCGATCAGCTCCACGTCGACGTCGTCGAGCGCGTCGACGGCCTCTCGCGTCTTGTGCATCATCGCGCCCCACGCGACCACGGTCACGTCCTCCCCTTCCGCCCGGACGGCCGCCTTCCCGAGCGGTTCGGTGTACGTCCCCTCGGGCACCTCCCCGCGGAAGGAGCGATAGACGTGTTTCGGCTCCATGAACAGCACCGGGTCGGGGTCCCGAACCGCGCTGATCAGCATCCCCTTGGCGTCGTGGGGGGTACTCGGCACGGCCACCTTCAGCCCGGGGACGTGCGCGTACGCCGCCTCCAGGCTCTCGGAGTGGTGTTCGAGCGCGCGGACGCCGGCCCCGTACGGCGTCCGGACGGTCATCGGCGCGGTGAGCTCGCCCCGGGTCCGCCACCGGATCCGGCTGGCGTTCGTCACGAGCTGGTCGAACGCCGGCGGGAGGAACCCGGAGAACTGGATCTCGGCGATCGGGCGGAACCCGTAGGTAGCCAGTCCGATCGCAGCGCCGACGATCCCGATCTCCGAGAGGGGCGTATCGAGGACGCGCTCGCCGCCGAACTCGTCCTGAAGTCCTTCCGTCGCGCGGAACACGCCGCCGGATTCGGCCACGTCCTCCCCGAAGACGAGCGTCCGGTCGTCGTTGCCCATCTCCTCGTGCATCGCGTCGTTTATCGCCTCGACGATTGTCGCCTGCATGGTCACCCCTTGGGCCGCTGCTCGATGTAGTCGTACATGTCGGGGCGGCGCTCCAGCAGTTCCTCGAACTCCTCCAGCTGGCGGTGGAGTTCGGGCGGCGTCTCCGCGTGGAGGTACTCGAATATCTCCGACACCTCGCGCTCGGCGAAGTCGTCGGCGGCGTCGACCGCCTCGTCGAACATCTCGTCGACCTCGTCGCGGACCTCGTCCTCGTCGATGTCCTCGTACAGCCCTTCCGACTTGAGGAACTCGCGGTAGCGCTCCAGCGGATCGCGCTGGGCCCAGTCCTCGACCTCCTCCTCGTCGCGGTAGCGGTTCGGGTCGTCGCTGGTCGTGTGGGCCGCGCGGCGGTACGTGACGGCCTCGACCAGCACCGGGTCGCCGGCGAGTGCCCGCTCGCGAGCGGCGGTGACGGCCTCGTACACGGCGAGCACGTCGTTCCCGTCGACGCGGATGGCGTCGAGCCCGTAGCCCAGCGCCTTCTGCGCGACCGTGTCGGCGGCGGTCTGACCGTCGAACGACAGCGAGATAGCGTACTGGTTGTTCTGCGTGAAGAACACGGCGGGCGCGTCGATGACGCCGGCGAAGTTGATCCCCTCGTGGAACGCCCCGGTCGACGTCGCGCCGTCGCCGAGGTTGGCGAAGGCGATGGCGTCGTCGCCGTTCAGTTTCATCCCCCACGCCGTCCCGGCGGCGACCGGGATGTGCGAGCCGATGGAGATGGCGACGCCGAAGGCGTTGGTCCCCTCCATCTTCGAGGCGTCCTCGATGCCGCGCCAGTACAGCAGCAGGTCCCGCAGCGACAGGCCGTGGATCAGCAGCGTGCCCGCCTCGCGGCCGTACGGGAACACGCGGTCCGCGTCGTCGATGGCGAACCCGCTTCCCACGATGCTGGCCTCCTGCCCCCGCCCGGAGGCGTAGGTCCCGAGCCGCCCCCGACGCTGGAGCTTGGTCGCGCGCTCGTCGACGACGCGCTGGAGCACCATCCAGCGATAGAGGTCACACAGTGCGTCGTCGCTCAGGTCGGGTATCGCCGCCCGGTCGTACGTCCCGTCCGGTTCCAGGATCCGGTGGACGCCGATGTCGATATCCGCCTGTGACAGCGTCTCGACGTCGGCGTCGACCGATCCTGCGGTTAACGGTCGCAAGTCCTCGGTCATTCGCGTCTCACATCCGATACCGGGAGAAGGTAACGGTTAACATTTATTGAACAATTCTGTCAGGTGGTCGCGCGGTCGTTGACGGCGTGACGATAGCCGAGGGCGACGGGGAAAGCGTTACGGTGGCGGGACACCGGGGTTTCGGTAGAGCATGTCACACGTCGAGGCGTTCGAGCAGGCGCTGGCGGACCGACCGGTCACCGTCGACCGTATCACCGCCACCGAGTTCCCGGGTCGCATCGAGGCACAGCTCGACCCACCGGCGGTCGGCGTCCCCCTCCCGTTCGAGGGCGTGTCGCTGTCCGGCCTCCCGGTGGAACTGAACCCGACGCCGTCGGAACTGACGGCGGCGACGACCGGCGTCACGCCGGTCGGGCCGGCCGTCGCGGAGTACGGGTCGGTCGTCGTGCAGTCCGGTGTCGAGGGTGCCGAAGGGGTGAGCCTCTACCCGGACAAGCACGTCGCGGTGCTGGCGGCCAGCGACGTGGTCGGCTCCCTGACCGACGCGGTCGCCGCCCTCTCGGGACCGATCGCGGACGGCGACCTGTCGAGCGCGGTTATCGCCACCGGGCCGAGCGGCACCGCCGACATGGGGTCGCTCGTCTACGGCGCGCACGGCCCGGAGACGGTTCACGTCGTCGTGCTGGAGGACCGATGAGCGGGGACGCGCGGCGGGAGCGGGCGGCACACATCCGGGAACTGCTCCGCACGGAGGGGGACAACGTCAGCGAGAACGTCGGCACGTTCAACGAGGGGCGGTACCGGCGCTACGCCGAGATGGACGACGTGGACGAACTGCGGGCGGAGGCCCGGGCGATCAAGGAGGACGCAATCGAGCGCCTCCCCGACCTGATCGAGCAACTCCGCGAGACCGTCGAGGGGAACGGCGGCACCGTCTACCTCGCGGACGACGCGGCCGACGCGAACGAGTACGTGCAGTCGGTCGCGACCGACATCGACGCCGGCACCGCCGTCAAGAGCAAGTCGATGACCAGCGAGGAGATCGAGGTCAACGACGCCCTCGCCGAGGTCGGCGTCGACACCTACGAGACGGATCTCGCCGAGTTCGTCCTCCAGCTGGACGACGAGGAACCGAGCCACATCGTCGCGCCGGCGGTCCACCGGTCCCGCGAGGACATCGCCGAACTGTTCGAGCGCCGCTTCGACCTCGACGAACCGCTGGAGACCGCCGAGGAACTGACGACCTTCGCCAGCGACTATCTGGAGGAGCGGGTCGCCGAGGCCGACATCGGGATGACCGGGGCGAACTTCGTCACCGCCGACACGGGGACGCTCGCCCTGGTGACGAACGAGGGCAACGCCCGGAAATGCGCCGTCGCGCCCGAGACCCACGTCGCTGTCGCCGGCGTCGAGAAGATCCTGCCGAGCCTCGCCGACCTGCCGCCGTTCCTCGAACTCATCGGCCCGGCCGGCGCGGGACAGGACGTGACCGCCTACCTCTCGCTGCTGACGCCGCCGGTCGACACGCCCGCGATCGACTTCGACGCCCCCGACACGCCGGGCTTTGGCGACCCGGACGAGCGCGACTTTCACCTCGTACTCATCGACAACGGCCGGATGGAGATGCGCGCGGACGACGACCTCCGGGAGACGCTGTACTGCGTCCGCTGCGGTGCCTGCGCGAACAGCTGCGCCAACTTCCAGCAGGTCGGCGGCCACGCCTTCGGTGGGGAGACGTACAGCGGCGGCATTGCGACCGGGTGGGAGGCCGGCGTCCACGGCGAGGAGAGCGCGGCCGAGTTCAACGACCTCTGTACCGGCTGCTCGCGCTGCGTCGACGCCTGCCCGGTGAACATCGACATCCCGTGGATCAACACCGTGGTCCGGGACCGGCTGAACCGGAACGACGACCCCGACGCGTTCGACCACCTCGTTGAGGGACTGACCCCGGACGCCGAACCCGGCGGGATGGACCTCGGGAAGCGCCTGTTCGGCAACTTCGAGACGCTCGCGGCGGTGGGGAGCATGACCGCGCCGCTGTCGAACGCCGTCGGCGACTCGCGGCCGGTCCGGGCCGCGCTGGAGCGCGTCGTGGGGGTCGACCGCCGCCGCGACCTCCCCCGGTTCCGCCGGGAGACGTTCCGCGACTGGTTCGAGGCGCGCGACGCCGACGGCCCCGACGACCCGGCGCGTTCGGTCGCGCTCTACCCGGACGTGTACACGAACTACGTCCGCCCGGAGCGCGGGAAAGCGGCGGTACGGCTCCTCGAAGCACTCGGCGTCGACGTGGTCGTCCCCGACGCCGGCGGGAGCGGCCGCGCGCCGCTCTCCCAGGGAATGATCGCAACCGCGCGTGACCGTGCCGAAGCCGTCCGAGACGTACTCACTCCGGACATCGCCGCCGGCCGGGACGTGGTCGCCGTCGAGCCGAGCGACCTCGCGATGTTCCGCGGCGAGTACGAGCGCCTGCTTCCGGAGAGCGACGCCGAGCGGCTGGCCGACAACAGCTACGAGGTGCTGGAGTACGCGTACGGGCTGCTGGAGAACGATGCGGACGCCGCGGCGCTCGCTGGACCGGAAGCCGCCGAGACGCCCCGGGCGGCGGCCGAGCACGGCGTGGCATACCACTCCCATTGCCAGCAACGCACGCTGGGGCTCGAAGCGCACACGGTCGCCGTGCTGGAGGCGGCCGGCTACGACGTGGTCACCTCCGACGTGGAGTGTTGCGGCATGGCCGGCAGCTTCGGCTACAAGACCGAGTACTACGACCTGAGCGAGGCGGTCGGCGACGAACTCCGCGAGCAGTTCACCGACGCCGACGCCGCGGACCGCCTGCTGCTCGCCAGCGGCACTTCCTGTCTCGACCAGATGGACTCGCTGTTCGAGCGTCGGGGGTACCACCCGGTCCGCCTCCTCGACCCGGCGGGCGATCCGGGCTCCGGAGCGTGACGTTGGTCTAAATTCGTTATAGATACCCAAAGCTATATGCGGGGTGGCAACACAGTACCGATAGAATGTCCGATAACAAGCAGCAGGGGGAGAGTACATCCACCCGTCGCCGCGACGTGCTCCGAGCCACGGCGGGCGTCGGCGCAACGAGTCTGGTCGGCGTAACTGGCTGTCTCACCGGTGGTGGCGGCAACGGTGATACGATTACGATCGGCTGGATGTACCCGCACACGGGGTCGTACAGCGGTCTCGCGGCGTACCAGGAGGAGGGTGCGAAGCTGGCGATCGAACAGCTCAACGAGAACGGCGGCATCGACGGCAACGACGTCGAGGCGCTCCACGAGGACAGTCAGGCCGACCCCTCGACGGCGCGGCAGGTCGCACGGCGGTTCGTCGAGGACGAGGGCGTCGACGTCGTGATGGGAACCATCTCCAGTTCGGCGGGGTCGGCGGTTCAGTCGTACACCGAACAACGGGACGTCCCGTTCTTCCCGGACATCGCGGCCGACGAGATCACGACGGAATCGTGTACGCGGAACACGTTCCGCTACGAGACCCGCGCCTCCCAGACCGCGACCGCCGCGGCCGGGTGGGCCGTCGAGAACTTCGGCACGAACATGTGGGTCCACAACGCCGACTACCTGTGGGGCAACAGCGTTGCCAGCGCCTGGAAGTCGGAGGCACAGGCAGCGAACAGCGACGTGAACGTCGTCGGCGAGACCACGAGTCAGCTGGGCGCGACCGACTTCTCGTCGTACATCAGCCAGATGGCCGACTCCGACGCCGAGTGGGTCGTCACCGGCGTCAACGGCGGCGACGCCGTGCAGTTCCTGAAGCAGGCCCAGAGCGCCGGCCTCAAGGACGAGATGACGATCGTCAGCCCGGTCAACTCCTTCCAGTTCATCCGGAAGGCCGCACCCGAGGCCGCGGTCGGCACGTACTCCGCCGTGCGCTACTTCGAGGAGTACGACTCCTCCGAGAACGAGGAGTTCGTCAGCCTCTACGAGGACCGGTGGGACCAGCCCCCGGACAACTTCGCGCACGTCTCCTGGACGCACATGCAGATGTACGCCCAGGCGGTCGAGGAGGCAGGGTCGACGAACCTCGACGACCTCGTCGACGCGCTGACGAGCATCGAGTACACTTCCCCGATGGGGACGACGCAGTTCCGCGAGTGCGACCACCAGGCGGTCCGGCCGTACAACGTCGGCGAGATCGTCGAACCCAGCGAGTACGACTGGCCCGCCATCGACGTCACGCAGACCGTCTCCGCGGAGGACACGATGATCCCCTGCGAGGAGACGGGCTGTGAGTTCTAGCCCCCGATGACTAGCGCATCCCTGTTCATCACACAACTGCTGAACGGGCTCACGCTGGGGATCCTGTATCTCCTGATCGCGGCCGGGCTGTCCGTCATCTTCGGCATGACGGACATCATCAACTTCGCCCACGGCGCGATGTACATGCTCGGGGCGTACGTCGGGCTGTCGGTCATCGACGTGACCGGGAGCTTCTGGCTCGCCTTGCTGCTGGCTCCGATCGCCGTCGCGGTGCTGGGCGGCGTGGTCGAGCGGCTGACGCTCCACCGGATCTACGACCGCGACCCGCTGTACCACATCATCCTCACGTTCGGCGTGATGCTGATGATCACCGAGGGCGTCGAGTTCATCTGGGGCTCCCAGCCACAGCAGTTCTCGACCCCCGAGATCCTGTCCGGCACCGCCGCGCTCGAACTCGGCTCGATCGCGATCAGCTACCCGGTGTACAAGCTGTTCCTGATCGCCGCCGGGGTAGCCGTCGCCGGGCTGGTGTGGGCGCTGTTTCGCTTCACCGAGTTCGGTCTCATCGTCCGGGCCGGGGCGCAGAACCCCGACACCGTGCGGCTGCTCGGGATCGACGTGTCGAACTACTTCACGCTCGTGTTCGCGCTGGGTGCCGGCCTCGCTGGTGCGGCCGGGGTGCTCGCTGCGCCGTTCCTCAGCGTCTCCCCGACGATGGGGGACTCGATCCTGATCATCGCCTTCATCACCGTCGTCGTCGGCGGTCTGGGGAGCTTCCGCGGTTCAGCGATCGCCGCGATCCTGATCGGGCTGGTGGAGTCGATGGGGAACGTGTTCGTCCCCCAGCTCACCGGCTTCTCGGTGTACCTGCTGATGCTGCTCGTGTTGCTCGTGCGCCCGCAGGGGCTGCTCGGGGAGTACAAGGTGCGCGACGCCTCGACGAAGGTGTCGTTCGACGAGGTGATCCGGCCCGTCCGGCTCACTTCCAAGCCCGTGCTGGCGACGCTGGGCGTGCTGGCGCTGGTTCCGCTCGGGATCAACATCATCTACTCCCAGTACTACGTCGGGCTGCTGTCGCTCATCTTCATCTGGGCGCTGCTGGCGCTGAGCCTCGACATCGTCATGGGCTACATGGGACTGCTGTCCTTCGGCCACGCGGCGTTCTGGGGCGGCGGCGCGTACATCACCGTGTACGCGATGGTGAACTACATCGACCAGTACCTCTTTGCCGTTTCCATCGCGGCGCTCGCCTGTGGCGTCGTCGCATGGGGGATCGGCGCGCTGTCGATCCGGCTTACGGGCGTCTACTTCGCCATGATCACGCTCGCTTTTGCCGAACTGTTCCACCAGGTCGCCGTCACCTGGTCGGACGTGACCGGCGGCGTCAACGGGCTGATCATGCCGATCCCGTCGATGTTCGGTGTCAACCTGGGTAACACGACGACGTTCTACTACCTCACGCTGGTCGTCATGGTCCTGACGTACGCGGCCTCGGTGCGGGTGCTTGACTCGCCCTTCGGCCGCGTGGTCAAGGCGATCCGCGAGAGCGAGCGCCGGACCGCGTCGCTGGGCTACGACACGAACAAGTTCAAGCGCCGCGCCTTCGCGTTCTCGGGCGTCGTCGGCGGCCTCGCCGGCGGCCTTGTGGCCGGTTACCGCTGGTTCGTCAGCCCCGAGTCGCTCCACTGGACTATCTCGGGCGACGCCGTCATCGCGATGATGCTCGGCGGGATGGGCACCCTGTTCGGCCCGATGATCGGGGCCGGGGTGTTCGTCGGTATCAGCGAGGGCGTGTCCGCGTACTTCGACCAGTGGCGGTTCTTCCTCGGGCTGTTCCTGGTGCTGATCGTCATGTTCGCCCCGCGGGGCATCGTGAGCCTCCCGCGGGTGGTCGCCGACTCGCCGCTCGGCGGCTGGCTGCCGTCGCTCGGCGACGGCGACGACCCCGACGTGACCGGCTACGAGGGCGCTGCGGCCAAGGAGGGTGAGAAGGAATGACGATACTCGAAACGAACGACCTGACGAAGAAGTACGGGAGCCTCGTCGCCGTCGACGACGTGAACCTCTCGGTCTCCCGTGGCGAAGTGCGCTCGATCATCGGCCCCAACGGGGCGGGCAAGTCGACGCTGTTCGACCTCATCACCGGCATTCAGGACCCGACGGAGGGGACGGTGACGTTCGACGGCGAGGACGTGACCGGCCTGGCGTCCCACGAGATCGCGGGCCGCGGGATGTCGCGCTCGTTCCAGATCACCGACGTGTTCGGGGGCCTCACCGCTCTGGAGAACGTCCAGGTGGCCGCGCAGGTGAGCGACTCCCGCCGGAGTTCGATGTGGCGCGACGCCGACGGGCTCACCGAGGTCCACGACACGGCGATGGGCGTGCTGGAGGACGTCGGCCTCGCCGACCGCCCGCACCAGCGCGCGTCCGACTTCGCCTACGGCGACCGCCGCAAACTGGAGATCGGGCTGGCCGTCGCCAACGACCCCGAACTGCTCCTGCTGGACGAACCGACCGCGGGGATGGGGTCCGACGACACGCAGGCGACCGTGGAGATGGTCCAGCGACTCGCCGAGGAACGGGAGTTCACCGTCATGCTCATCGAACACGACCTCGAGATCGTGATGAACGTCTCCGACAGCATCACCGTCCTGCAGGACGGCCGGGTGATCGCCGAGGGGCCGCCCGCGAGGATCCAGGCCGACGAGGGCGTTCAGGAGGCGTACCTGGGAGGTGTCTCGGCGTGAGCGACCCGCTGCTCTCGCTCGACGACGTCCACTCCGCGTACGGCGAGAGCCACATCCTCCGGGGCGTCTCGATGGACGTCGGGGAGGGGGAGGTCGTCTCGCTGGTCGGGCGCAACGGCGCGGGCAAGACGACGACGCTCCGGAGCATCGTCGGCGTCCTCGAACCGTTCGAGGGCACCGTCACGTTCGACGGCGAGGACGTAACGACCCTCCCGGAACACGAGCGCGTCGCACGGGGGATCCAGTACGTCCCCGAGGACCGGCAGGCGTTTCCGGACCTGACCGTCGAGGAGAACCTGCGGATGGGCGCGCTCAAGGCCGACGGCGACGGGATCTACACCATCGACGAGGTGTACGACGTGTTCCCCCGCCTCCGCGAACGCCGGGAGCAGTCCGGCTCGCACCTCTCCGGCGGGGAGCAACAGATGCTCGTCATCGCGCGCGCGCTCGTGGGCCGGACGAAGCTCCTCCTGCTCGACGAGCCGACGGAGGGCCTCGCCCCGCAGATCGTCGAGGACGTGTTGGAGGTGATCGACCGCATCAAAAACGAGGGGGTCACGATCCTGCTCGTCGAGCAGAACGTCCGCGCAGCGATGGCGACGGCCGACCGCCACTACGTCATCGACAAGGGCGGCATCGTCTTCGAGGGCGACACCGACGCGCTCGAAGCCGACGAGGAGGTCCGGGAGCGCCACCTCGGCGTCGGTGCGGCCGGCGACTGACCCCGCCGCCTTTCGAACCACAACAGCGACACTCCGATCACGATGACAACCGACGACACGAACTTCGACTTTCTGTACGACACGCCGCTGCCCGAGGACCGCATCGCCACGCACGAACAGCCCCTGTCAGACCACAGCACCGACTGGGGGACGCCCGAAGGCGAGGGCGCGATGCCCGACGCTGTCGTGTGGCCCGTCTCCACCGAGGAGGTGGCGGCGGTGCTCGCGGGGGCGAACGAGCGCGGCGTCCCGGTGACGCCGTACGCCGCCGGCACGAGCCTCGAAGGCCACGCGGTACCCGTCGAGGGCGGCATCAGCATGGACATGACGAAGATGGACCAGGTGGTCGAGGTCAGACCCGAGGACTTCCAGATCGACGTCCAGCCCGGGGCGCTCGGCTCGGCCGTCGACGACGCCGCGGGCGACCACGGGCTCTTCTTCCCGCCGTTGCCCTCGTCGGGCAAGATCTCGACGATCGGCGGCATGATCGCCAATGACGCGAGCGGGATGCAGACGGTGAAGTACGGCGAGATCCACGACTGGGTGCTCCGGCTGGAGGCGGTTCTCGCCGACGGGACGGTGATAGAGACCGGCAGCAGGGCGACGAAGACCTCCGCCGGCTACAACCTGATGGACCTGCTCGTCGGCAGCGAGGGGACGCTGGCGGTCGTCACGGGGGCGACGCTGGAACTGGCGGGGATCCCCGACCAGATCCGCGGCGGCCGGATCATCTTCGAGGACCGGACGGACGCCTCCGCGGCCATCTCCGACGTGGTCCAGTGGGGCGTCGACGTGGCGAAGATCGAACTGATCGACGAACTGAGCGCGTCGATGGCGAACCGCTACCTCGACGCCGACCTGCCCGACGCCCCGATGGCCTTCGTCGAGTTCCACCGGAACCACGACGTGGAGACCGAGATAGAGTTCTGCGAATCGATCGTTGCGGAGTACGACCCCGTCGACGTCGACATCGGACGGTCGGGCCGCGAGATGGACGAGATGTGGGAAGTCCGCGAGGAGATGGCGACGGCGCTGAAGCAGTACGACCCCGACCTGGAGATGCTCACGTCCGGCGACGTGACCGTTCCGATAAGCAAGTACGCCGACCTCGTCGAGCACATCTCGACGCTGGAGGCCGAACACGACCTCGAGATCCCCTCCTTCGGGCACGCCGGGGACGGGAACATCCACTACACCGTCATGGTCCGGAAGGACGACGAGGAGCATCGGGCGCTCGGGAAGCGCGTCGACGAGGAGATCGTGCGCCACGCGATCGATCTCGACGGCACGTCGACGGGCGAACACGGCGTCGGCATGGGGAAACAGCAGTACCTCCCCGACGAGTACACCGAGGGCACCGTCGACGCGATGCGGGCGGTCAAGGCGGCGCTGGACCCCAACGGGATCCTCAACCCCGGCAAGGTGTTCCCGTCGGAGTAGCCGGCGGTCGCGCGCTCCCCACTGTCTTCAGGTGAACAGATCCGCGAACAGCGACGCCTGCGCCCGCCGGAGTCGTTCGAGGAAGGCCGACTTGCTGATCCCGATGGCCGCCGCCACGTCCCCGGCGTCGGCCTCCCGCGGGACCGCGAAGTAGCCCATCCGGACGGCGACCTGGACGCTCTCCAGCTGTGCCGGCGTCAGGTCCCACCGCTGTGCGACCGGCTCGTCGTCCTCCGTCCGGAGCGGGTAGACGCGTTCGAGGTGGACGCCGACCGTCTCGCCGGCGCGCTCCATCACACCCTTGAGCACGTCGTGACCGACGACGGCCCCCGTCAGCAGCGCCTCGCCCGAGCGGTACTGGATCGACTCCACGAGCAGGCCGACGCTGATGAGTTCGTGGACGACGCAGGGGTCCTTCGAGAGACAGCGGAAGTTGTCCCGGTCGTCTGAGCGCGAGCGGTGGAGATAGCGGATCCGGTCGTCCGCGTCCAGCCGGTCGGAGAGCCGGTCGTCCGCGGTCCCGCTGAACTGGAGGAGGACGTTTCCGTCCCCGCGGAGCTGTGGCGGCTGGGCGGTGACGACGGTGCCCGTCTCCCGCGTCGCCTCGGCGAGCGGGCAGTCGTCACCCTCGATCCGGAACTCCACCATCAGGCACTCCTCGATCATTCGTGCCGGTAGAGGAGGCCCGAATATTTATAACCTCCACATGTCGTGGGGTTCGTTTTTCCGATAGCGGCCCGCACTGCATCCCTCTCATCCCGCTGCAGTCCGTCGATTCGCCGCCGGTGAGAAAGCTATTTGTACAACGATAATGATACACAAACGTGCCATACAGCTACGAACCCCATCACTTCGAGGACTTCGAGGAGGGCGAGGAGTTTCAGAGCGTCGGACGGACCGTCACCGAGGCGGACTTCGTCACTCACTCGATGTTCACCGGGGACTGGACGGAACTGCACACGAACAAGGAGTACGCGGAGGACGGGAACTTCGGCGAGCGCGTCGCCCACGGCCCGATGACGTTCTCGCTGGCCACTGGACTCGTCTATCGCTGTGGCTTCCTCGAGCGGACCGTGCTCGCGTTCCTCGGGATGAACTACATGGACATCCCCAACCCCGTGTTCGTCGACGACACCATCTCGCTCGACATGGAGGTGACGGACGTCCGCGAGATCTCCAGCCGCGACGACTCCGGGCTGGTGATCATCGACTCGACGATGACGAACCAGGACGGCGACGTCGTCTTCGAGGGCGACATGAAGTTCCTCATCCAGAAGGAGTAACGCCCCGCCTCGGCTACCCGCCGAGCGGCTCGTCGCCCACGAACAGGTGGCCGCCGGCGTCGCGGCCGTCGGCGTAGTCGTCGTGATACTCCATCAACTGGAACAGCGCGCCCGTCGGGTTCTTCGGCGAGACGAACGCCTCCGCCCAGCCGTCGAACTCGGCGCGGTCGACGACCGTGACGCCCTCGCTCTCCAGCGCCGCCACCGCGGCGTCCATGTCCGCCACTTCGAGGGTGACGTGGTGAAGTCCCGGTCCCGACTCCGCGAGGAACGCCGTCAGGAACGACTCGGTGTCGGGGTCGGGCGCGATGAGTTCCAGTCGGGAGGCTTCGCCCAGTACGTACGTCGCCCACGTGAACCCGCGGTCGCTGTGCTCCTCGTACGCTTTCTCGCAGCCGAGGGCGAACAGCAGCGGCTCGGCGTCGGCGATGGATTCGACCGCGATCCCGACGTGGTCCACCCGCGTTGCGGGCATCTCCGGCATGGCTACCGGTTCGCCGGGCGACACAAAGAGCGTTGTCCCGCTCGCCCCGCAGTACGGGCGGTGTCATTCGTCGAACGCCAGCCCGATGCGCTCCAGGTCCGAGTCCCGGATCCGGTCCGGCTCGGCCTGCAGGTCGGCGAACGGCTCGAACCTCGCCTCGCCGTCATCGAACTCCGCGGTCAGTTCCCCCTCGACGTCCGCTCGCCGCACCGCATACGTGAGCAGGTAGAGCGCGGCATCGGGGAACTCGGCGTGGTGGACGGTGAGGAATTCGATGTCGCCGGGGTCGCCGCGAAGCCCCGTCTCCTCTTCGAGTTCGCGCAGCCCCGCCACCTTCGGGCCCTCGTCGGGTCTTGCGAAGCCGCCCGGCAGGCTCAAGACGCCCTCGTGCTGCGGTATCGGCTCGTCCAGTACGAGAACGCGCTCGTCGTCGTGGACGACGACGTGGACGCCGGCGACGGGGTTGCGCGACAGGACGAGGTCGCAGTTCGGGCACCAGGGGTGTTCGCGCCCCTCCCACTCCCGGCTGCCAAGCGCCGTCCCGCACCGGTGGCAGTGGTCCGGCTCGACGGCGACGGAGTCGATGTCGTCGGGGTCGATCGGTTCGGTGTCCGCCATGCCGGTAGTTACCACACCGTAGGGTAGAAAGCGTTGCTACGTCACGAAAAACGTGGCAGAACAGCGGCGGCAGGGCCGCCTACTCGAACTTCTCGAACGGCTGCTCGCAGTCGTTGCAGTAGTGCATCGACCGGCAGAGCGACGGTCCCTTCGGGTGGTCGCGCTCGGTGTTCTCCGAGCCGCAGTACGGGCACTCCGCGGGGACGTGTTCGCCCTCGGTCTGCACCGACGGGTCGTTGCCCCAGCTCATACGCTCAGCCCGAACTCCCGCAGGTCGTCGCGTCCCTGTTCGGTCACCATCTCCAGCGTCCACTCGGGGCTCCACACGAGCTGGAGGTCGGCGTCGTCGACGCCGTCGACCGCCGCGACGGTATCGGTGACGTTCTCGGTCAGCATGTCCCGCGCGGGACAGCCCGTGTACGTCAGCGTCATCAGCACCGTCACGTCGACGCCGTCGCCGTCGTCGCTCTCCGCCACGTCGACGCCGTAGATGAGGCCGAGGTCGACGATGCTGATCGGCATCTCGGGGTCCTCGACGTCGTAGAGGGCGTCCCACACGTCCGCCGCGACGCCCTCCGCGCCCTCGCCGGTCGCCGGGAGGTCCTCGACGCTCCCGCCCTCGCGGTACTCCGTGTACTGGCAGGGGGTCGGGCCGTCGCCGTCCGTCGGGAGGTCGCTGCTCATCTCAGGTGGGGTCCTCCATGAGCTTCGTGGCCTCCTGCCGGCCGAGTTCGTGGTAGGTGCCCGTGAACTCGTCGTGCAGGTCGGGCCAGTCGGCGGTGTGGTTCCCGTCGCGGCCGACCTGCTCGGGCAGGTCGTCGCGGGTGATCGTCCCCGTCTCCGAGACGGGCACATCCAGCCCGTACCCCTCCAGTTTCGGGACGACGATCGACAGCCAGTCCTCGCCGAGCGCGTCGAGCGACTCGGTCCGGTACCCTTCCTCGACGATCCGCGCCTCCACGTCGGGGTCGGTCGGCTCGAACAGCGTCAGCGCGTGGGGCACGAGCCGGTCGACGGCGTTCTGGAGGTTCACCCGCCCTTCATCGTCGTCGGCGAGTCGTTCGAGCCAGTTCTCGGCGTGTTCCATGTGGAACTCCTCCTCGCTCGATATCTTCCCGACGCGGTCGCGGATGGGGGCGTACGAGGACTCCTCGAGCGCCGCCAGCCGGAGGTCCTCCGCGACGTCGTACAGATACGTCCGGACGATGGCGTCGGCCCAGTCGCCCTCCTCGAACGGCAGCTCCGTCAGCGTGCTGTGGCGGAACTCGCCGGGGTCGCGCTCGTACAGCAGGTCCGGCTCGTCGTAGCCGAACCCCCCGAGCAGGTCGTACCAGAGCCGCGCGTGGCCCAGTTCGTCCTGCGCGATGTTCGACAGCGCGAGGTCGGACTCCAGCGTCGGCGCGCGCACCTGCCACTCCGTGTAGCGCTCGGCGGCGACGAACTCGTCGTCGGCGAGGCGGAAGAGGAGGTGCTCGACGGCCTCCCGCTGGTCGGCGTCGAGGTCCTCGGCCGCACCGACCGTCTCGGGAGCCATCAGCTCTCACCCCGCTGGCGTTCGGCCTCGGCCTGCTCGTTCGTCGACTCCTCGACCTCCTCGGCGGGCGGTTGCACGTCGTAGGCGGTCGCCCAGCGGTAGGACTTGTCGGTCGTCCCGCCGAAGTTCGCGTCCTCCGTGTCGACCTCGCTGACCTCGGGCTGGGGAACGACCCAGAGGCTGTTGGTCGGCTTCCGGCGGCCGTGCTGGATCTCCGCGAACAGCTTCGCCATCTCGCGGTCCGGCGCGTGGACGTTCCCGCAGTGGGTGTGGTACTTCCCCGCCTTCTCCTGTCGGAACACTTCCCAGATCATGGTTTCAGTCGGCCGCCGCGGCGGTGTTGCCGGCGGTCGGGCCGTCGTCGCCCTCGATGGCGTCGCGAACCCACTCGACGGCCGCCCGAGCGTTGCCCCGGCCCTCGATCTGGCCGATGCCGGGCTCGTAGTCGTTCTTCGCGATGGTGAAGAACTCGTCCCAGTCCAGGTCGTCCTCCTCGACCTCGAACGTGCCGTCGTCGTTCTCGCGGATGCGCGGCTCGTCGGGGATCTCCAGGCCGTACTTCCGGGCCTTCGGGAGGTACTGGTTGAGGAACGCGTTCCGGAGTTCGTCGTTGGTCATCGTCTTCAGCCCCACGTCCGCGGCGAAGTCGTGGTGCGTGGACTTGTCGTCGGTCGGGCCGAAGAACTGGATGATCCGGGGCCACCACTCGTCGAAGGAGTCCTGAAGCATCTCCTGTTCCTTCTTCGAGCCGGTGGCGAGTTCCTTCATGATGGACTCGCCGTGCTTGACGTGGAACCCCTCCTCGAAGCAGATCTTGTCCATGGCGTGGGCGTACGGCTCCCAGCTGGACCGCTTGAGCGTCGCCTGCCGGCGCATCGCCGCGCCGTCGACGAAGAAGGCGATCATCGGCACGTCGGCCCACGACTGCAGCGGGTAGTGGAAGCAGTTGAGGAACTTCCCGTCGCCGTTCGCGAGGTCCTCCAGCATCTCCTCGCGGGTCTTGACGCCCAGCGACTCGGCGGCCCGGTACAGCATCTGGCCGTGGCCGATCTCGTCCTGCACCTTCGCGCTGAACGCGAGCTTGCGGTCGATGCTCGGCGCTTTGCGGATGAACGGGCGCTCCAGGTACGCGCCCATGATCTCGCTGTTGGCGTGGAACTCCAGCATCCGGGTTGCGGCCTCGCGGTACTCGCGGGGCAGGTCGTCGTTGGGACTGAACTCCCGCGGTCCCGCGCGTTCTTTGACTTCCTCGATGTTCATGGTCTATACAGACATTCGGGCTTCCCGTCCATAGTGATTGACCGCCACATGAACGTGCTTTAAATACTGGCCCGATAACGTTCGCCGCGCCGGTCGAGTCGTCGCCGAACCGTAGCTATTTCACTCCGAGCGACGATGTCGCCGGTATGTCGGAGGACATGGAGAGCGTGCGGGAGCGCATCGAACGCGACCCGTACTGCGAGACGCTGGGGATCGAACTCGTCGAACTGGACGCGGGCAGCGCGCGGACGGAACTCACCGTCGGGCCGGAGCACCGCAACTTCCACGGGACGCTCCACGGCGGGGCGATCTACTCGCTCGCCGACGCCGCCTTCGCCGCCGCCTCGAACAGCCGCGGCGAGACGGCGTTCGCGCTGGAGACGAACGTCTCGTATCTCGACATGGCCGGTGAGGACGCCACGCTCGTCGCCGACGCCACCGAGACGTACGACGGCCGCCGGACGGCGGAGTACACCGTCGACGTGACCGCGGACGGCGACCGGATCGCGACGTTCCGCGGCCGGGTGTACAAGCCCGACGGCGGTGAGTGACGGCGGGGCGTCAGGGGAATCGGGCGGCGGACTGCTTCGGTGCCGGGGACTACCGGTGGTCGTACACGCGCTTGACCTTCCCGACCTCGGTGCGCTCGATGGAGCCGTACTCCACGAGGTCGAGTTCGTCGGGCGTGAACACGAGCACGTTCTCCAGCCGTTCTAAGATCTCGTCGTGTAGCTGCTCGGCGTCGCCGGTAAAGCCCTCGGCCAGCTCCACCGTGATCTCGATGCGGTCGAGGTTGTCCTCCCGGTAGAGGTCGATACGGTACTGCGGTTCGACGCCGTCGAACTCCAGCACCACGTCCTCGACTTCGCTTGGGTAGACGTTCGCGCCGCGGACGATGATCAGGTCGTCCGCACGCCCCGTCACGTTGTCCATCCGGACCATGGTCCGGCCGCAGTCACACTCCTCGTAGTTCAGCGTCGTCAGGTCGCCGGTCCGGTAGCGCAGGACGGGCAGGGCCTCCTTCGAGAGCGTCGTCAGGACGAGTTCGCCCTCCTCGCCCTCCGGGAGCGGTTCGCCGGTCGACGGGTCGACGACCTCGGGGTAGAAGTGGTCCTCGAAGATGTGCAGCCCCTCCTGGACCTCGTGGCACTCGTTCGAGACGCCGGGACCGATGATCTCCGAGAGGCCGTAGATGTCGATGCCGTTCACGTCGAGGCGCTCCTCGATCGCCTCCCGCATCGGGTCGGTGCACGGCTCCGCGCCGAACATCACCGTCGACAGCGGGAGGTCGCTCAGGTCGATGCCCATCTCCTCGGCCGTCTCGTACAGGTAGAGGGCGTACGACGGCGTGCAGGCGATCACGTCGCTCTCTAAGTCCTGCAGGAGTTCGATCTGGCGCTGGGTCTGCCCCCCGCCGATCGGGATCACCGTCGCGCCCAGCTCCTCGATCCCCTGATGGAGCCCCTGACCGCCCGTGAACAGGCCGTAGCCGTAGGCGTTCTGGACGGTGTCGCCGGGTTCGACGCCGCCGGCCGCCAGACAGCGCGCGACGACCTCGCTCCACACGTCCAGGTCGTCGTCGGTGTAGGCGACGATCTTCGGCTTCCCGGTCGTGCCGGAGGAGGCGTGGATCCGCCGCACTTCGTCGTGATCGACCGCGAACAGACCGTCCGGATACTCGTCACGAAAGTCCTCCTTCGTCGTGAACGGCAGCTCCGAGATGTCCTCGACGCCGTTGATGTCGTCGGGCGTGACGCCCTGCTCCTCCAGCAGCTCACGGTAGAACGGTACCTCCTCGTACGCGCGCTCGACGGTCTCCTGTAACCGCTGGTCCTGTAGCTCCCGAAGCTCCTCTCTGGGGGCCGTCTCGACCTCGTTGTAGATCATCCTCGTACGATCTCTCTGTGGGTCTAATAAAAAATCATTCGGGTCGACGGCGGGGGTGTCGCGCCCGTCCACCGCCGAACGGGCGGCGATACGGGAGCGGGGGCGAAGACAGTCAGTCCATCGAGGCGGCGTCCTCGGATTCGGCGTCGGCGGTCACGGTTCCGGTATCGAGCCGACTCCACAGCACCAGCAGGCTCGGCAGCACCAGCAGACTCACCAGGAACGACGTGACGAGCGCGACCACGACGATGCCGCCGAAGCTCTCCAGTTGCGGGTTCGGGACGAGCGCGATCGTCGCGAACGCGCCGGCTGAAGTAAGCGTGCTCCCGAGGAGCGCGCCGCCGGTCCCCGTGACCGCGGCGTGGAGCGCCTCGGTCGACGACGCGCCGGCGGCCAGTTCGTCCGCGAACCGGTCGCCGATGTGGATGTTGTAGTCGACGCCCAGCCCGATGACCAGGCTCATCAGCAGCGCGGTCAGCAGCGTCAGGGGGATCGCGAGCAGGTACATGCCGCCGATGACCAGCCCGACGACGAGGGCGATCGGCACGGCGACGACCGCGCCGAGCGTCGCGCTCCCGTGCATGTACCTGAACGCCCCGGTCAGGGTGACCGCGATGGCAAGCAGGGCGACCGCCATCGTCAGGACGATGCCGCCGATGATCTCGTCCAGGACGGCAGCGTTGATGGAGATCGAACCGCCGGCGGTCGCCGTCCGGTCGTCGCCCGCCATCGCGGCTGCGCCGTCCTCTATCTCGGCTGCGGCCGAGGTGGCGTCGGCGTACGACGCGTCCAGCGACAGCGTCACGAGCAGCGAGCGGTACTCCCCGCCCCGCCGTTCGACGACGCGTTCGGCGGCGGCGCTGTCGGCGGCGTAGAACGCGTCGTACACGCGTTCGAGGTTGCGGTCGGGGATGCCGTCGCCGTCGGTGTCCGAGCGGTCCAGGACGGCGGCGAACGTCTCGTTCTCCGCTGCGACGCGGGTCATGACGGTGGTCGGCGAGCGTTCGCCCCGGACGCCGCTTTCGGTGACGAGCAGCCCCGACTCGTCGATCCGGCCGACGCCGGCGTCGATGGCTTCGAGGGTGTCGGGCGCGGTTACGTCACCCTCGACAAGTATCCGTGACTGCATCGCGTCGTCGGCGTTCGCCGGCTGGTAGGCCCGGTCGACGTACTGTTGCTGTTCGGCCACGTCGCTCGGCTCCCAGCCCAGCGGTCCCGGGAGGTTCTGTTTCCACTCCGCGACCTCGCCGTCGGCCTGCTGGAAGCTCTCCTGATCCAGGTCGGCCCAGGCGAGCCCGCCGGCGGCACCGACGAGCACGGAGAGGACCAGCACGGCCGGGGCGGCGCGCTTCGCGAGCGTCACGCAGCTCGCGAGCACCGGGCGGAGGTAGGTACCGTGCCCGAGCGCCCGCTTGCGCCGGTCGAAGCCGACGCGTTCGAGCAGGCCGTCGATGCTGATCTTCAGGGCCGGCACGACGGTGAGGAAGATAAACAGCGCGGAGACGACCCCGAGCGTGATGGCGATCCCGATATCGCGGATCACCGGCAGCGGGTTCACGAGGTTCGCCAGGAACCCGATGGAGGCGGTCACCGTCACGAGGAAGAGCGCCGTCGCGACGAGCCGGACGCCCCGGCTCATCGGCGCGCGGATGCCTTCGTCGGCACCGCGTTGCTCGCGGTAGCGGTTGAACACGTGGAAGCCGAAGTCGATGCTCAGCCCGGAGACGAGCACCACCGGGACGATCATTATCGTCCCGGCTTCGACGCCGAGCCAGCCGAGCAGGCCGAACGTCCACAGCACCGACAGCAGAACGCCGGCCATCCCGACGACCACGTCGACCAGGTCGCGGTAGCCGAACGCGAGCACGGTCAGGATGACCAGCAGCGCGACCGGGACCACGAGCTCGACCATCTCGCTGAAGTAGTGGTCGTTGGCGTCGTTGTACGCCTGGGCGTTCAGCACGAAGAACCCGGCGTCGGAGCGCTCCTGGGTGGTTCCGTACAGCGCCGCATCGGCCTCGCTCAGCCGGTCCTCGCCGACACCAGTGTCGAGGGCGACCAGTATCCGCCGGCCGTTCGAACTGGTACCCTCGCCGTGGTCGGCGGGGAGGAACCGTCCGGCGGCCGGGTTCTCTGCGAGCACCTGCCCGACGAGGTCCTTGACCTCCGCTGCGCTCGCGTTTTCGAGTGCGCGCATCTGCTCGTCGAGCGTGGCGTTCGCGTCGCCCGCCGCACGGACGGCGACGAGGTTCTCGATCCCGCGCACGCCGTCGTCGTGGAGGGCGGCCTGCACGGAGCCGTTCCCGACTATCGCCCGTTGGTACTGCAGCCCGTCGAGCAGCGACGACTTCGAGAGGGCGTTACTGTCCTCCGTCCGAACGTACACGGACCGGACGGTTCTGTTCGTCCGTTCGCGGCTGTCGTTTCCGTAGTTCTCCTGGATGTACTGGCCGGTTTCGACTGCTTCCAGGTCCTGGAAGTCCTCGGCCGAACCGCCGGCCTGACTCGTCGTGTCGAGCTGCGGGATCCCGGCGGCGACCAGCCCCGTCAGGAGTATCAACACGAGCAGCGTCGCCCGGTTGTGCTCCGTGACGGCATCGATCGCCGATCCCAGTTTCTCTCGTAGCATCGTAATTGCCGAAACGATCCGGTACTCCCTTAGTCGGACTGCTAGCTATTCGGATGCGCGCTCCCTCGATGGCTAGGTATACAGACCGACGGCGGTCCGCGTTGGCCCAGTCGCCATCGTCCGCGAGCACTCCGCCTGCAGCGCCGGTCAGTCCTCGTCGGCGAGAAACTCCGCCAGAAGCTTCGACTGGCCCGCACGCAGGTGGTGAAGCAGCGTCGGGCCGGTGATATCGAGCGCCTCGGCGACCTCGGCGGCGCTGCTGCCCCGCGGCGACTCGAAGTAGTTGGCGTAGTACGCCGTCCGGAGCGCGTTCTCCTGCCGGTCGGTCAGCCGGTCGCTCAGCGCGTCCCGGAACTCCCGGGCGGTCGTGACCTCGCGTTCGCGCTCGCGCTTCGCCGTGACCGTCGCGTCGTGTGCCCGCGTGACCGTCTCGGCGATCCGGCGCACGTCTTCGTCGGGCGGGAGTTCGACGACTACCTCACCCTCGCCGTCCGCGAACGTGGCGGACTCGACGGTCACGCCGAGCGAGGTCAGCCGGCCCAGCAGCGTCTCCTCGGGGAGCGCGAGTTCGAGCGTGCCGGCGTCACCGTGGTCGTCGATGACCCGGACCGACCGGACGGCGTTCCGGTCGTCGAACGACCCCGCGACCGCCTCCGGGTCGCCGTCGCGGACGGCGAGGTAACACCGCAACCCGTCGGCCTGCGGGACGACGCCGTCGACCGATAGCTCGGCGTCGCCGGCGGCCGCGACGAGCGGTTCGTCCCCGTCCGTGACCGAGAGCGTCAGTTCGACGACGGAGTCCGACTGGAGCAGGGTCCGGTTCCGCGCCGCGTTCACCGCGAAGCCGGCCATCTCCCCGAGCGTGCCGAAACTCTCGCGCTCGCGCTCGGAGAAGGCGTCCTGGTCGGTCGTGTACACGCCGACGACGCCGTACACGCTCGCACCGTAGGTAAGCGGGATCGCGAGCAGCGACTGGAGCCCGTCGGCGAAGGCGGCCCGGCGCACGGGTTCGGGCACCGACTCGTCGGCACCGATCGGCTGGACGACGGTCGGCTCGCCGGTCTCGATCGCACGGCGCTCGGGCACGTCCGCGCCGCGCTCGACGGACGCCTCGATGCGTTCGAACGTCCGCCCGGTCTCGCCGGCGCTCGCCCGGACGACGATCTCGTCGGTACCGAGGTCGCGCTCGCCGACCCACGCGAACTCGTAGATGTCGGTCCGGCCGAGTCGCTCGCAGATCGTCGCCGCGATCGTCTCGCGGTCGGACGCGTCGACGAGTTCCGCCAGCACGTCGGCGATGAGGCGGTTGCTGATCGTCACCCGGTTCAGGTCGGCGTCGCGCTCCGCCAGCGTCCGCTCCGTCCGCTTCCGGTCGGTCACGTCGCGCAGGTACAGCGTCACTCCATCCCCGTGTGGTACGACCGTCACCGCGAGCCACGCCTCCAGGTCCGGGTAGTACTCCTCGACGGCCCGCTCTTCTTCCGGGGGCGTATCGAACGCCCGCGGTACGGTCGCCTCGACGGAATCGGGAAACACCGCCCCGACCGGCTCGCCGGCGACCGCCGACCCGTCGAGGTCCAGCAGGTCGGCGGCGGCGGGGTTGACGGCGCGCACGGTGCCGTCGGGGTCGCTCTCGACCATCCCGACGGGCGCGCGCTCGAAGCGATCGTCCATGGGTATCGGTCCGGACACGGGACAATCAGTCCTCCGGCTCGCTCCCTTCCGCCGGCTCGACGCCCCGGAACTCGACCCGCGTCCCGCCGTCGCGGCCCGTTGTCAGCCGCCGCGACCAGCCGTGCAGGTCGGCGATCCGGGCGACGATCGCTAGCCCGAGTCCGGTGCCGTGTTCGTCCGCGCTGTACCCCGGTTCGAACGCGCGCTCGCGCTCGTCTGCAGGCATCCCGACGCCGTCGTCCGCGACGTAGAACCCGTCGCCCTCGTCGAGCCACCCGATAGTGACGGTCAGGTCGTGGGCTTGGCCGTCCGCGGCTCCGTGTTCCACGCTGTCCTGCCGAGTTTGCGAGGCAGGACTCGTTGAGCCGTGCTCAACGGCGTTCCGGAAGAGGTTCTCGAAGAGGCGACTGACCCGGTCGGGGTCGGCGGTCGTCGTCGGGAGCGGGCAGTCGACGTGCAGCGTCGCGCGTCGCGTGTCGACCGTCTCCCAGGCTCGCTCCGCGACGGCACCGAGGTCGACTGGTTCGTCCGGTTCGACCACGTCCTCGCCCCGCGCGAGGGTGAGCACGTCCTCGATGATGCGCTCCATGCGGTCGTGGGCCTGCTCGACGTAGTCGAACTGCTCCGGTTCGTCGTGCTCGCGGCCGGCCCGGAGGCGGGTCTTCGCCACGTCGAGCGGATTCCGGAGGTCGTGGCTGACGACGCTCGCGACGTGGTCGACGGCGAGCGCTCCGTCGTCGGTACCCTCGCGTTCGACGAAGAGCAGGAGTCCCTCCCCGTCGCCTTCGGGCGGGAGGACCTGAACGCGATACGACCCGCCGCTCGCCGACTCCCCGTCGCCGACCGTCAGCGTTCCACCCTCGTCGAGCGCCCGGTCGGCGTCGCCGGCTTCGACCGCGATCCCGAGCGCGGCGAAGCAGTCCTCGACCGAGGCCCCCGTGTCGACGGGACCGAACTCGCGCTCGAAGGCGTCGTCGACGGCCCGGACCGTCGGCGTCCCGTCGACCGTGGCGTATCGACACACCGGCCCCGGATAGCGGTCTGCGGGGATCGACAACGGGTCGTCGCGTTCGTCCGTCATTCGTCGCTACCCACCCCGTCCCGTCCGCGTCGTCCGTGGCGGACCCGTCCGGGGTATGGTCGTCGGTCTGACTGCGTCATGTATCGGCCTTGGTCCGCCCCCGCCTTAGTATCGGAGTCTAGTAATCCAGACGGTCGGCGCGCTCACGCCCCCTGGTCGGGCACGGTCAGTCGGACCGTCGTCCCCCCGGACGTGTCGAACGAGAGGGTGCCGTTGAGCTTCGTCACGCTCCACTTGAGCAGCCACAGGCCGAGGCCGGTGCCGTGCTGGAGCGGGGTCTCCGTCTCGGCGTCGAGCGACCGAAGCTCCGAGTCGGGGATCCCCGGCCCGTCGTCGGCGACGGTTATCGCGTACCCGTCGCCGTCGGGCTCGACCGTCACCCTCACCGACTCGGTGGCGTGTTCGACGGCGTTCTCGACGGCGTTCCGGAGCGCCAGCCGCAGGGCCTCCCAGTCGGTGACGAGCGGCGCACGCTCCGGGAGGTCGACCGCGATCCGGTCGCAGTCGGTGGCTTCGACCAGCTCCCGGACGACCGCCGACAGGTCCGCCTCGCCCTTCCCGGCCGGTCGGGAGACGAGCTGGTCGATCTCCCGCGCCTTCGCGCTGAGGGTCGCCAGTTCGTCAGCCGACTCGTAGATCTCGGCGGCGAACTCGCCGTCGCTTCCCGCCTCGATGGCCTCCGCGTTCCCCTTGATCGCGTCGACCCGGTTCCGGAGGTTGTGCCGGAGCACGCGGTTCAGCACCTCCAGCCGCTGCTTCCGTAGCTCCCGGTCGGTCACGTCGCGCAGGCTGAGCAGGGTGCCGAGCTGTCGGCCGTGCTGGTCGGTAAACGCCGTCACCTGCGGGTCGAAGCGCCGGGTTCCGACCGCCGTCTCCAGTTCCACGGTCTCGGTCTCCCGCAGTTCGCCGACCGTCCGGCCGACCAGCGACGCGACCGGGCCGCCGAGCGGGCCGGTCGGGTCGACGTCCAGCCGTTCGGCGACGGTCTCGTTGATTTTGATCACCCGTCCCTCGCGGTCGACGACGACCACGAGGTCGTCGGTCTCCCGGGGGATGGCCTGCTCCCCGAGCGTCCCGGCGGCCGGCGTCGATTCGAACATCCCGAACCGGAACACCGACAGCACGAGTCCGACTACGGGCAGGATGAAGGCGAGTGCGTACACCGTGTAGACGGCCGCGTCGGGCGTCGCCCCGGACAGGATCCCGATGGAGTTCATCAGGACCAGCGGGGCCATCCCCGCGAGCGTCAGGTAGACGCCCTGCCACACGGACAGATGGCCGTACTCGTGGGACGTTCGCAACAGCTGGTAGCTGCCGACGGCGACGAGCGCGAACACGTACAGCAGCGCGAACGTTCCGAGGAGCTGGATGACGACGTTCTGGGCGCTGCTGGACTGCACCACGACGACCCCCACGATCCCGAGCACCGGCGCAGCGATCAGCGCGATCGTCCGGTGGCGGAACCGGGTGACTCGCCCGGTGTACTGGAGGGAGAACAGTATCCACGGGACCATCGAGACCACCCAGCCGGTGAGGGCGATATCCGTCCACATCGGGACGGCGTTGTGCTGTAACTCCGTTCCGCTCGTGAACGCGACAACCCCGCTGCTGATGGCCCCGGTACCGAGGACGAACGCCACCGTAGCGAACGCGTTCACCCCCGGCTCGTCCCACCGGCGATAGCAGTGAACGCCGAGCCAGCACAGCACGGCACCGGCCAGCAGAACCACGCCGACCAGTCCGTTCACCAGGGTGACCGCCATTGGTACACACGTCAACGACCAGCCACAATACTGCAACGGTTCTCGCTCGTGTTCGGGGGCCCCCATCGCGCCGGCCCGAGGCCGGCCGAACGGGCCGGTTCTTCATTGCTAGACACCCCGACGGACCGGATTCGGATAGCTAGCCTATGGATCCAGGGGGGTGGGGGTGCTCCGACCGTGTATGTCGACGCCGCAGCCGATCACGACCGACCGTTCCGACCCGACCGACGGGACGCCCGACGACGGCGAGACCGATCCGTCGGTGGGGACCGACGAACTGCTCGACCTGCTCGGGGACGACCACGCCCGCCGGGTCCTCCGCGAGGTTGCGGACGCTCCCCGGACCGGGCGGGAACTGGTGGCCACGGTCGACGCCTCGAAGTCGACCGTGTACCGTCGGCTCGAACGACTCGAGTCGGCAGGGCTCGTCGAGTCGACGCGGACCATAGACCCCGACGGGCACCACCGCAAGCAGTTCCACGCCGTCGACACGGTGCTCGAATTCGACCTCCGACAGAACGGCCTCTGTCTCTCGACCGGGGCGGACCGCCCGGACGACGGCGAGTCGGGTCCTGCGGTCGTTGCGGACGACTGACCGGCTCCGTTGGCGTCGTCGCCCCGCCCTCTCTCATCGGCTCTCGCGGCCGACGGTGTCGAACCGTTCGAACAGGCTGTCGGCGTCGTCGAGCAGGCGAGCCGCACGCTGTTTCAGCCGGTCCGCGCGGGCCGTGGCCTCCCGATACCCCTCGTGGTCCTCGCGCCGGTCGGCCGGGAGTTCGGCCTCGATGACGCGGCACTTCGCTTCGAGGCTGAAGTACTCACCGAGCGTCTCGTACCCGAGCGTCGTACACTGTTGTTCGACCGCGGCCCGCACGTCCTCGCGCTCGACCGGCTTGCAGAGGTAGTCGTCGAACGGCATGTCGAGCACGTCGAACCCCGGGTCGATGGCGGTCACCATGATCACCCGGCCCTCGAACCCGCGGTCGGAAAGGGCCGCGAGCACGTCGTCCCCCGACATCCCGGGCATGTGCCGGTCGAGGAGGACCACGTCGAAGTCCTCGCCGGCGACCGCATCGAGGGCGGCCTCGCCGCCGTAGACGGTGTCGACCGCACAGAGCCCGCGAAGGCGGAGGGCGTACGCGTCGGCGACCTGCTTCTCGTCGTCGACGACGAGGGCTCGCGGCAGCGGTTCGTCCGTCCGGTCTCCCATTTACGGGCAATACGACTCCGCAGTGACATAACATGATTGGTGTCCGGACGGGGCGGTGCCGAAAACCGCCGTTCCGGGGCGTGTCAGTTCGGGACACACGACCCGTACGCTAAACACCGTGTGCCCGGGAGACGGCGTATGGAACCCGTCGAAGCCACCGCCGACGACATCGACGCGCTCGTCGAGCGCTGGCACGCTCTCGCCGAGTCGGTGACGGAGTTCGCCGAACTGAACGAAGATCGAACCGCTGAACCCGGCGTGAGCGTCGCAAGCCCGCAACTCGAACCTACTCGACCGCTTCCCTGGTCTGCCAGCCGACTTCGCCGTCGGAACCGGGAATATGCAGTCGGGCGTACTGTGGCGGCGTCTCGTCCCCGGACCCGCCCGGCATGAACGAGAACGAGAGTCCGTCCTCGGCGAAGGTTTCGACTCGCGCCGTCAGCCTGACGGCGTTGCCGGCCGGTGCGGATACGAACGCCTCGTGTACTTCGGTCTCGGTGGATGGCACCACGCGTTCGAAGGTTGCGCTCGGTGAGTGGTCGACCGTCGTGACTCTCACCGAAAGGTCCGATTTGGACGTGTTGTACACCCACAGCGTTCCGGCCGGGTAGTTCGGACCGGGGACCTTCTCGTCGCCGTTCGACCTGAAAAGGCTGGTACAGCCACTCATCGTCGCTCCTGCGCTGACGCCGACCGCCGTCAGAACCCGTCGTCTGGAGGGCATGCCCGTTGTTTTATATCCCCGGCACATAATTTCGGCGGGAACCAATGGGGAACACCGTGCCGGCAGTGTTCGAGGAGGACGTACCGTGACCGACGACCAACTCCCGACTGAACACCTCTCGCCCCTCGCGAGGCTCGTCGACGAGGTGCTCGCGGGCGTCGGCTACGAGATGGCGGCCGCCACTGACGCGATCAACGACGCCGTCCCGGGCCACGGTGGGCTGTTCGACCCCGACACGTCGGCAGACGAGTTGCGCGGCGCGCTCGAACGGCTGCTCGCATCGGACCTCTCACCGCCGCCGGTCCCCGAGCAGTCGGGCGACGCGTTCGTCCTCTACGTCGACGGCAGTTCCCGCGGCAACCCCGGGCCCGCCGGCGCGGGCGCTGTGATCTTGACTGGCGGCGAGGACCAGCTGGCCCGTCTCGGCCGCCCCGTCGGCTCCCGGACGGGGAACAACACCGCCGAGTACGTCGCCCTGCAGCTTGGCCTCTCGGAACTGCTGACCCGGTACGATCCACACAGCCTCGAGGTGCGCATCGACTCGATGACGGTCATCCGGGATGTCTGGGGTGACGAGGATCCGACGGAGCCGGATGTCGCGCCGTACAGCGAGGCCGTCGCGACGGCACTGTCGAGCATTCCGGACCACCGGTACACCCATCTGGCCGACAGCGACCCGAACCCCGCCGACGCGCTGGCGACGGTCGGGGCCGACATCGCGGCGTTCGGCCCCGGATAGGAGAAACCCGGACGGCTCAACCGCTCACCTTCCACAAACAGTCAGCGCGCGTTTCACCTCGTCGGAAGTCGTCCCGAGCGTCTCGCTGGCGAGGGGCGCACATCTGGAGGGGCAACGTTTTTTCCCTCGCTCACCTGGCACCGTCCATGGACCTACAGGAGATCGAGGAACTCATCGAAGCGGGCGTCCCCGACGCCGAGGCCGAAGTGATCCAGCCCCGCGGCCCGGAGGACGACGACCACCTCGCCGCGCGCGTCGTCTCCCCGGCGTTCGAGGGGAAGTCACTGGTCGAACAGCACGAACTCGTCTACGACGCACTTGAGGGGCGCATGACCGAGGACATCCACGCGCTCGAACTGAAGACCTACACCCCCGATGACGCCCCCGTTTGAAGCGGTTTCGGGCGCACAACAGCGGTAGGCATTTGTCCGCGGGACCACTCCCCACAGGTATGGGATTCGAACCGTCCGCGGACCTCTCGCCGGAGGAAGCCAAGGAGCGCGTCGACACCGCAATCGAGGACAACGAGGTCGTCCTGTTCATGAAGGGGACCGAACTGATGCCCCAGTGCGGGTTCTCCCGCCGCGCGCTCGGCCTGATCGACCAGCACCGCGACGAGTACGAGACCGTCGACGTGCTCGAAGCGCTGGACGAGTACCGGGACGCGCTTGAGGAACACAGCGGCTGGGAGACGATCCCCCAGACCTACGTCGACGGCGAGTTCGTCGGCGGCAGCGACATCCTCGCGGAACTCGACGAGCGCGGGGAACTGGCCGCCGAACTGGACGCGTAGCGACGGTCAGTCCACGTACTCGTACCCCCACTCCGACAGCGTCGCGGCGATCGCTTCCGCGTCGGCCGTCGCGACCATCGCCTCCCGAACGTCAAGCTTCTTCAGGTCCTTCTCGCGGATCTCCAGCTCGTCGGCGACGGCGGCCATGATCTCGTCCTCCGTGGCCGAGTACTCGTCCCTGAGGAAGAACTGGTGGACGTTGTCCCGGTCCTCCTTGACCCGTGAGCGCCGCAGGACCCACGGGATCTCCGCTGCTGCGTCCTCGTCGTCCGAGCTGTCATCGGGATCATCGCCCGTTGTCGGCTCCTGTTCCCGCCGCGCCGACCCGTCGTTTCGGCTGTGTTCCCCGTCGCGGTCGGTCGTCGGTCGTCGGTCGACGTCGGACGCCTGTTCCTCGCCGTCGGCGTCGCTCTGGGGTTCGTCGTCCGTGTCGTCCGCGAACGGGTCGTCGCCGGCTCCGGACTTCATTCGAACTCACCCTCGATTCCGGCCGCGAGGTCGTCGTACTTCTCCAGGGTCTCCAGTTCGTACTCGCCGTTCGGGTCGCGCTCGTCCTCCAGCACGCCGTAGGCCGAGGTTCGAAAGTCCCACATGTGCTGCATCAGGCTCGCGCGCTCCCTGAACACGACCGGGAGGTCGAACTCCGACTCCTCCAGCTTCGACAACTGTGCCTCCTGGGTGTTCGTCCGCTTGAACCCCACCGGAACGACGCCGAGGACACCCACGTTGATCCCCACCTCGTCCTCCAGACCTGTCACGAGGTCGTCGAGGCCCTGAATGCTCAGCGCGCCCTTCCCGGAGAGTTCCACCGGCAGGAGCACGGACCGCGTCGCGAAGATGGCGTTGTTGAGCGCGTCGCCCGGCGTCGCCTGCGGGTCGCAGATGATCACGTCGTAATCCCCCGGTACGTCGTTTTCCCGCAACACCCGGAGCAACTGCTCGTGCTTCGGCCATTCGTACTCGTCCTCGGGGTGCATGTCCTCCTCGATCTCGGCGGCTTTCATCAGGTTCCGCGTCAGGTTTTCCAGCATGTTGTGGCTCGGGATCACGTCGACCCCCGCCTCGTCCGTCTCCCGGATCAGGTCCCGGAACTCGCCTTTCGGGCGACCGATGAGATGTCGGACGAGGTTGTCCGCGGTGCCGTCCGAGCGGTCGTCATCCACCTCGAACAGGTAGCTCAGACTCCCCTCCTGCGGGTCGAGGTCGATGCAGAGCACGTCCCGTCCGCGCCGAGCGTGCGCGACGGCGAGGTTCGCCGCCGTCGTCGTCTTCCCGACGCCGCCCGCCTCCGAGTACGTTGTGTAGGTGATCATGACCGGTCAGACTCACTGATGAGTCATAAAACATGGCCATACTTAGCAGTATCACTGAACAGTAACACTGTCTGGTGTAACTGAACAGTGTAATTGATTGGTAGATGTGGTGAGTCAAACTGTACAGCCCCACCCGGCAGTAACGCCGTTTAGACGGTTTAGATCGACTGCCTGAACCGACTGCGGTCTGTTGTCTGGGGAGTGTGATCGCTCAAGTTCACTGTGTAGTTGTGCCGTACAATTACACTGTTAAGTAACACTGGCTAACTACACTGAACAGTCACACTGGACAGTCATACTGAATCCATATACCGTTGGTGCGTTCCACGCCCTGCATGTCGCTCGGATCCGAACGTCGCCACGGACAACCTATACACACTATCTGTTCTCATTGTACACGAAAAGATTATACGCCGGCTCGTCGATCGTCAACGTGAGACAATGCCAGGGGACGTGTTCAGCGAGGACGAGTACGAGCGCCGGATCGAGCGGACGAAAGAGCGGATGCGCGAGGAGGACCTGGACGCGCTGGTCGTCTCCGACCCGGCGAACATGAACTACCTCTCGGGGTACGACGGCTGGTCGTTCTACGTCCATCAGGCGGTCGTCGTCACCGCCGAGCGCGACGAGCCGGTGTGGATCGGGCGCGGACAGGACGCCAACGGCGCACGGGCGACGACGTTCCTCTCGGAGGAGAGCATCTACGCCTACAGCGACGACCACGTCCACTCGCCGTACGACCTCCACCCGACTGACTACTTCGCCGAGGTGCTGGAGGCGCTGGACGTGGACGACGGCCGGATCGGCGTCGAGATGGACGCCTACTACTTCACCGCGAAGACGTACACCCGGCTCAAGTCGAACCTCCCCGAGGCCGAGTTCGAGGACGCGACGCTGCTGGTCAACTGGGTGCGCGCGATCAAGTCCGACGAGGAACTCGACTACATGCGGCAGGCGGCCCGCATCTCCGAGAACGCGATGGCCGCCGGATTGGACGCCGTCGGCGAGGGCGTCCCCGAGTACGAGGTCGCGGCGGAGATCTACGACGCGCTGATCCGGGGGACGGACGATTTCGGCGGTGACTACCCGTCGATCGTCCCGCTGATGCCCTCGGGCGACCACACCGGTACCCCCCACCTCACCTGGACCGACCGCCGGTTCGAGGAGGGCGACCCGGTGATCATCGAACTGTCGGGCTGTCGCCACCGGTACCACTCGCCGCTCGCCCGGACGACGTTCGTCGGCGACCCGCCCGAGAAACTGTCCGAGACCTCGGAGATCGTCGTGGAGGGCCTGAACGCGGCGATCGACGCGGTCGAACCGGGCGTCACCTGCGAGGAGGTCGAGGCGGCGTGGCGCGACGTGATCTCCAGCTACGGCATCGAGAAGGAGGAACGGATCGCGTACTCGATGGGACTCGGCTACCCACCGGACTGGGGCGAGCACACCGCGAGCGTCCGCCCCGGCGACACGACCGAACTACAGGAGGGCATGACGTTTCACATGATCCCCGGGATCTGGCAGGACGACGTGGGGACCGAACTCAGCGAGACGTTCCACGTCACCAGCGACGGCGCGGAGGTGCTCGCCGACTTCCCGCGGGAACTGTTCTCGACGCGGTAGGTGCCGCCGTCGGTCCCGACAACGCTTTTGTATGCGCATACGTATTCGAATACATGGCCGACACGACGATCCGGGTCTCGAACGAGACCAAGGAGCGACTGGCGATGCTGAAACGCGAGGGCGAGAGCTTCGAGGACGTCATCGTCAGGCTCACCGCCGACGAGAAGTGGACGGGCTTCGGCGCGCTCTCGGACGCGGACGGCGACCCGCGCGAGGGGATGGAGCGGATGCGCCGCGAGATGCGTGACGGCGTCGCGAACGACCTTGAGGACCAGGGGTCCTGAATGCTCGTCCTCGACAACAACCTCCTCAGCGACTACCTCGCCGGGAAGCCGGCCGCGGAGTCGTTCCTCCGTGAGTACGAACCCGACCCCTGGGCCGTCTCCGGAATCGTGGCGTACGAGGCGTACATGGGCTGTCTACACGGGTACATCGACGGCGACGTGTCGACGGTTCGGCAGGCGATCGGGTCGTCGATGGACGTACTGGACGTGACTGAACGGACGGCCGCGGAGGCCGTGGAGCTACAGCGGGAACTCCTGGACCGAGGCGTCCCGGCCGACCACCCCGACGCGCTCATCGCCGCCAGCGCCCGCGAGCACGGCGGCACGTTCGGCACCGCGGAGAAGCAGTTTCACCGGGACGATGTCCGCGAAGTGCTGTCGGTCGCGGCGTACGACCCCGACTGATCACCCGTCAGGTGCGACGACCAGGTTCTCCAGGTCACCGCCCTCGTCCAGCGCCGTGACGTTGCGCGCGACGATGTCGGCGAGGCGCTCCCAGTGTTTGGGCGTGTGGCCGCCGGTGTGAGGCGTGACGAGGCAGTTTTCCAGGTCCCAGAGCGGGTGGTCCGCCGGGAGCGGTTCGGGGTCGGTCACGTCCAGCGCCGCGCCGCGGATCTTGTTGGACTGCAGGGCGGCGACCAGCGCGTCGGTGTCGACGATGCCGCCGCGGGCGGCGTTGACGACGACGGCGTTCGGCGGCAGCGTCGCCAGTTCGGCCTCGCCGACGAGGCCGCGGGTCAGGTCGGTCAGCGGACAGGCGACCACGACGTACTCGCTCCGGGCGAACGCGTCGTGGACCGCGTCGCCGTCGAAGCCGACGACCTCGTCGGTCGGCCCGCCCTTCTCCGGGGAGTACCGGACGCCGATCGTGTCGACCTCGAACCCCTGGAGGCGCTGGGCGACGGCCTGCCCGATCGAGCCGAGGCCGACGATCGTGACGGTGCTGTCGGTGAACTCCGAGGACTGGAAGTGTCGCCACTCGCTGTTCTGCTTGCGCCGCCACCCCTCGTGAAGGCGGCGGGCAAAGACGAGCATGTTGCCGATGGCCTGCTCGGCGATGCCGGGCGCGTGGATGCCGCCGGCGTTCGTGACGGCGACGCCGTGGTCGGCCAGCGCCGCGGTCGGCACGTGGTCGGTCCCGGCGAAGGTGCAGGCGAACAGTTCGAGCCGGTCGGCCCGGTCGAGCAGTGCCTCGTCGAGGTCGATACCCGTCACGACGCGAGCGTGCTCGACCAGTTCCCGCTCTTCGGCCGGGGTCCGTGCCAGTCCGACCTCGCGGTCGGGCAGGCGCTTCCTGAGTTCCTCGGCGTACGATCCCATCGACAGTCCTTCCGTCCCCTCACGGAGGACGGCGATCTCGGGGGTGTCGTTCATCGATGTGTCTCCCGCGTCGGTGGACGCGGCTCGGCCGTGGGAACGCCCGACGGCCTCTTAGTCTTTTGTGTATCTGGTATTAACGAGTATTGTGTATACTTAAGGTAGTGGAGCGTGTTAGCGACGACCATGCACGAACCGATCCGTGACAGGCTCGTCAGCCTGCGCCGCGGGTTCCACCGCCACCCCGAACCGGCGTGGCGCGAGTTCTACACCACGCACCGCCTCGTCGAGGAACTGCGGGGAATCGGCGTCGACGAACTCGCCGTCGGGCCCGACGCCTACGACCCCGCCGACAGGATGGCGGTTCCCGACGACGACGCGTTCGGACCGTGGATCGACCGGGCGCGGGAGCGCGGCGCGGACGAGGACCTGCTGGAGCGAATGGCCGGCGGGAACACGGGCGTTGTCGCCGTGCTGGAGCGGGGCGACGGCCCGGCGGTCGGCCTCCGTGTGGACATCGACGGCCTGTTCGTGCAGGAGTCGACCGACGACGGCCACCGGCCGGCCGACGAGGGCTTCCGGTCGGGCGTCGACGGAACGATGCACGCCTGCGGCCACGACGTGCACATGACGTGGGGGCTGGCCGTGCTGGAGGCGGTCAAAGAAAGCGACTTCGAGGGTCGCTTCGTGGTCTTCTTCCAGCCGGCCGAGGAGACGGGCGGCGGCGGGAACCCGATGGCCAGGAGCCGGTTCGCCGACGGACTCGACTACCTCTTCGCCGCCCACGTCGGGCTCGACCACCCCTCCGGCGAGGTGGTCGCGGGCATCGAGAAACCGCTCGCGATGTGCCACGTCGACGTGACGTTCGAGGGCACGTCCGCCCACGCGGGGAAGTCGCCGAACCAGGGCGACAACGCGGTACAGGCGCTCGGGACGGCGATCACGAACGCCTACGGGATCCCGCGCCACGAGGAGGGAATGACGCGCGTCAACATCGGCCGGGTCGAGGGCGGCACCGCGAGCAACGTGATCGCCGAGCGCGCCCACGCCGAGGCGGAGGCCCGCGGCGAGACGACCGAACTGATGGAGTACGCGAAGGGTCGACTCCGCCGCGTCGTCCGCTCGGCCGCGCGGATGCACGGCTGTTCCGCCGACTTCGACGTGGTCAGCGAGTCGCCACGCGCCGACAGCGACCAGGAACTGGTCGACGTGATCGCCGCGAGCGCGAAGCGCATGGCCGACGTCGACCGCGTCGTCCCGACCGCTGATTTCGGCGCGAGCGAGGACGCGACCTTCCTCATGGAGCGCGTACAGGAGGCGGGCGGCCTCGCTGCGTACTGCATCATCGGCACTGACCACCCGACGAGCCACCACACGCCGACGTTCGACGTGGACGAGGACAGCATCGCCACGGGCGTCTCCCTGTTGACCGAATCG
The DNA here is from genome assembly GCF_003675855.1 of Halostella salina. NCBI lineage: Archaea > Methanobacteriati > Methanobacteriota > Halobacteria > Halobacteriales > Natronoarchaeaceae > Halostella > Halostella salina. The sequence continues at coordinate 52,993 of NZ_RCIH01000008.1, forward strand.
ATCCTCGCGACCGCGGAGGAGCGACCGTGAACGCGGACGACGTGGTCACTGCGGCGGACGTGCGGGCCGCCCGCGACCGCCTCGCCGATGTGGTCCACCGGACCCCGCTCGACACGTCGACGACGCTGGCCGACCGGAGCGGCGCGGCCGCGGTCGGACTGAAACTGGAGAACGTCCAGCGCACGGGGTCGTTCAAGATCCGCGGCGCGTACAATCGGATGGCCCAGCTCTCCGCCGAGGAACGCGAGCGCGGCGTCGTCGCGGCGAGCGCCGGCAACCACGCGCAGGGCGTCGCGCTCGCCGGCGACCTGCTCGGCGTGGATGCGACGGTGGTCGTCCCCGAGGTGACTCCCGCGGCGAAGATCGAAGCCACGCGCGGCTACGGTGCCGAGGTCGTGGTCGAGGGCGACATCTACGAGCGATCCTACGAGCACGCTCTGGACATGGCCGAGCGCGACGATCTGACCTTCGTCCATCCGTTCGACGACGCGGGGATCATCGCCGGACAGGGTACCGTCGGCCTTGAGATCGCAGAGCAGTTTCCCGACCCGGACACCGTTCTCGTCGCTATCGGCGGGGGCGGCCTCATCTCCGGGATCGCGACCGCGCTGAAAGCCCGCGACCCGGACGTGCGCGTCGTCGGGGTCCAGCCGGAGGGCGCGGCCCACGCCAAGCCGTCGCTGGAGGCGGGCGAGGTCCGCGAACTCCCCGGCGTCGACACCGTCGCCGAGGGGATCGCCGACACCCGCCTGCTCGACCGGACCTTCGCCGTGATGAACGAGCGCATCGACGACGTGGTCACCGTCACGGACCGCGATCTGGCTGTCGCCGTGACGCTGCTGGCCGAGCGCGCCAAGACCGTGGCCGAGGCGGCGGGAGCGGCACCTGTCGCCGGTCTCCTCTCCGGCGCGGTCGACGCCGACGGCGAGCGCGTCGCCGCGGTCGTCTCGGGAGGCAACGTGAACCTGAGCGACCACGCCGAACTGACACGGACGGGGCTGCTCGAACTCGACCGCTACGCGGAGGCCCGCCTCGCGCTCGACGGCTGGCCGACCGCGCTCGGCACGGTCACGGAGGTGATCGAGGACGAGGGTGCGGAACTCGACACCGCCGAGCGCGCCCGCCGCAGCGCCGGCGACGACCCGAACCGGACGCCGCTGACGGTCGGTATCGAGGGTGCCGGTCCGAACCACCTCCATGCGGTACTTGCCGCCCTCGACGGCGTCGACGGCGTGACCGTGGTCTCGTCGACGCTTGACGAATAACCGACCGTCACGGTCGCCGCCGGGGCGGCCAGTTTTCGCTGTATCAAAACACCCATCCCTCTCTACGCTGAATGGGTCGCTATCCACCCGTCCCCATGACCCAGAAACGCGAGTACACCGGCGATTACGACGACAAGACCCTGTACATCCCCGGCCCGACGGAGGTCCGCGAGGACGTCATCGACGCGATGAGCGAGCCGATGTTCGGCCACCGGATGGACCGGATGACGGACCTGTACACCACCATCGTCGAGGACACGAAGGCGTTCCTCGGCACCGACAACGAGGTCGTTATCCTCACCGCCTCCGGGACCGAGTTCTGGGAGGCGTCGACGCTCAACCTCGTCGACGAAAACATCCTCGTGCCGACCTGCGGGAGCTTCAGCGAGCGCCATGCCAACGTCGCCGAACGGCTCGGCAAGGACGTCGACCGGCTGGAGTACGACTGGGGCGAGGCGATCAAGCCGGAGGACATCCGCGCCGAACTGGAGGCAAGCGACGAGGGGTACGACGTGGTCGCCACCGTGATGAACGAGAGTTCGACGGGCGTCCGGAACCCCATCGAGGAAATCGGCGACGTGGTCGCCGAGTACCCGGACACCTACTTCGTCGTCGACGCCGTCTCCGCGCTCGGCGGGGACTACGTCGACATCGACGCCCACGGGATCGACGTCATCTTCGCCTCCACGCAGAAGGCCTTCGCCATGCCGCCCGGGCTGGCGGTCTGTGTCGTCAGCGACGAGGCCTACGAGCGCGAACTCGAGAAGGAGTCGGCGTCGTGGTACGGCGGCTTCCAGCGCACTATCGACTACTACGAGCGGAAGGGGCAGACCCACTCGACGCCCGCCATCCCGATCATGCTCGCCTACCGCAAGCAGATGAAACACATGCTGGACGAGGGTCACGAGGTCCGTAGCGAACGCCACCGCGAGATGGCCGAGTACACCCGCGACTGGGCGCGGGAGCATTTCGACGTGTTCCCCGAGGACGGGTACGAATCGCAGACGGTGAGCTGCATCGAGAACACACAGGGCATCGACGTCGCCGCCACCATCGAGCAGGTGTCCGCGGAGTACGACTTCGCGTTCTCGAACGGCTACGGCTCACAGCTCGGCGAGAAGACGTTCCGCATCGGCCACATGGGCGAACACGACGTGGAGAGCATCCGGGCGCTGACCGACGCCATCGAAGACGTGGCCGACCTGTAGGCGACCGACTGGTTCTTCGACCGCCGCGGGCCGGTCGCGGTCAGTCAGGCACAGCGACGATCTGACTGTCTTCTACCGAACCCTGTGGTCGGCCGGGTCCGAGTCAGGGAGAATCGCCGTCGGCCGCGCCTCGGACTGTGTCGTCTAACTCGTACCCGAAGGCAGCGTCCAGGATCGCAAGCGTCTGTCCTGCGCCGACCAGCACGAGTCCGGCGACCGGTAACAGGGGCGCAGTACCGAACAGCCCGAGAGCGTACCCTCCCGCCCCGACTACGCACGCAGCCACGCCGCCAAAGTACACCCACCCCCGTTCGGACACCTGCCGTCCGGTGTCGACGAACCCGACGGCGGGCAGGAGCATCCAGCTGAATAGTGCGACGCCCTGGAGGATCGGTCCGACTGACCCGACACGGAAGCCGACCGCACCGACCACCGTCGCGACGAACCCCGCGACGATAACTGCCCACCACGTGTGGAGAACGCCCTCACGCATGTCCGGGCGGCCGGTCACAGCGAACCCCGCCAGCAGGGTGGCCATCACGATGTGGGCGATAAACAGCGTGGACGTCGTGACGACTTCGAGATGTGCGGCTGTCACGAACCCCCATGCAAGCGGTATCAACACCACCGGACCGAACTCACGAGCCTGCCGGAACATAGTTGATCGGACTCGTAGCGGATCTAAAGAGGTTTGTCACGTGGTTACAGGCAGACGCGTTGCGGTCGGGGCTACGCTTTCGGTGGCGCAACGAGGTGACCTCAACCAGCATCCCGCACCGACACGCTGTCGGCGTTCGTCTCGCCCCGTTCGACTGGGTCGATATCTTGGACGGCGTCCAGTCGGTGTCTCCGTATCGTACCGGAGGCGTGTCCCGACTCACTCCAGTGGCTGGGCGTATTCGACCTGTTTCGGTCGGAAGTCAGCCTCTCGGTAGAAGCGACGCGCATCGTCGTTCCGCCACTCACAGGCGACTTTGAGGTGGTCGCACCCTCGCTCGCGGGCCATCGCTTTCACGCGTTCGATGACTGCCGTCCCGTGTCCACGGTTTCGTCGGCCGTCGTCGACGTAGAGGTCCACGATGCGGAGGTAGTGTGAATACTGTCGCGTCGGGTGGTGGCCTTCCCGGAGCGTGACGTAGCCGATGGTCTCGTCGTCGTGAACGACGAGATAGACGGTGACCGCCTCGTCGTCGAGATGCTCGCGGAAGCCATTCTCGACGACAGCGGCGGTGTCCGTGTCGACGAGCTCGTTCAACTCGTCGAGGGATTCCACCGACTCCGCGAGGGAATGCCAGCGATCGACGAGGGCGTCGAGGTCTTCGGCCGTGGCTTCGACGAGGTCCATGCGCCGAGTCCCGGGCGCACGTTCTTTAGACTACAGTTTCGGCATCGGCGAAGAAGTCCCGCTTCGCCCGTTTGGCCGCCGGCCCCTCTGAAACGAGTCCGGGCGTCGATGCGGGGTCAGTGAATCGGTCGGGATCCGGGGAGCGTGAATCGAGTATTTCGGCGAACGTCGACCCGTTTCTCCCTGTAATATGGACGAACCCACCGTACTGACGCTGCTCGAACGGGGTCGTCTCCGGATCCGGAAACGCGTCTCGGATGCAATCGACGTTCCTGTCGAGGTATTCCGCAGCTGCGTGCTGTGAGTACTGACAATCGGCGTAAAGCTGCTTCTGATTGTGTTCGTCGAGGTCGGCCCCGACGTGTTTGGCCGACTCGTACCGCACTGCTTCGGAACCGATATCGCCGGTGAGGAAACTCAGATTGACAGTGAAACAGTCCGGATACCGCAGAATCACCAGAAAGAAAAACTCCTCGTCGACGGTGTATCGTTCCTGCAAGCGATAGTAGCACTCCAGATAGTACGCCGCGAGTGCTCCGATCCAGTCATCTCGCTCGCCGTCGAGATACGCGGTTGCGACATCGTAGTAGTTCTCCCCAGCGACCTGTTGCAGGCGGTGCTCGAAGCTCCGTCTCATTTCGGCCAACTCGTCCTCGTACACCTCCGTTACCGGGACGTCCGGGTCGTCGAGTAACTTGCTCTTTCGGTCGCCAGCGGCCGCAATCCGCATCATGTTTTCGTGGAGGGACCGCTCCGCCGCAACGTCTGGAAGCGGGATCCGAACTGCCTGCTGGCGCAGGATTTCCGCCCCGGACTTCAGACGCTCTCGCCACTCACTCATTGCCTTTTGAGTGCTTGCTCACATGTATTAATCGTTCGGAGGCGACCGTGGATGGGCCCCAGGGGACGAGTTGATATCCGGAAAGGGCACGGTGGCCTGAAACTACACTTCACGGACGCTCCCCTGACAGTACTCGACAATTCCTCTTTTTCACGCTTAGACTCGGTGAGTTGCCGTCATCACACAGTAGACCCCTTGCGATTCACTGAGGTGGACCGCGACGACGGACGATCCATCCGCCGTGACCCGGATACTACAACCATAGCTCCTCCGTTCGAACTGGTGGATCCCGCGCGTTCAGGCGGGTCCTCCGTCCAGAACCCGCTTATCCACGGCGTTTGTGTTGGCCGTTTCATAACTATCATATGATATGAGTCGGATTTACCGCGTAGCGAATGCACTGTGACATTCCTTCGATACGCGAGGACTTCCCGGTACTGGACCGTGAAGTTGCGGATTTACAACTAACGTACTTCGACAACGCTGCGACGACCCAGACGCCAAAGCAGGTGTACCGCGTTTTCGAGGAGTTCTACAGCGAGTACAACGCCAACATCCATCGTGGGATCCACACGTTAAGCCACGAGGCATCGGTCGCCTACGAGAAGGCCCACGACAAAGCAGCCGAGTTCATCGGTGCAAGCGGGGGTCGAAAGGAGCTGATATTCACGAAAAACACCACCGAGAGCATCAATCTCGTCGCATACGGATTGGGATTGAACGAACTCGACGCCGACGACGTGATCGTCACGACCGAAATGGAGCATCATGCCACGCTGGTCACGTGGCAGCAGGTCGCCAAAGAGACCGGCGCAGATATCCGATACGTCGAGGTCACCGAGGACGGCCACCTGGATATGGAACACGCGAAGGGGGTGATCGGTGACGATACGGCGATCGTTGTTGCTGCACACGTGTCGAACGTCCTCGGAACGATCAATCCCATCCCGGAACTCGCCGAACTGGCCCACGAAAACGACGCCTATATCCTCGTCGACGGAGCCCAGTCGGCACCCACCCGCCCCGTTGATGTCGAAGCGCTGGATGTCGACTTCTTCACGTTCTCGGGGCACAAGATGGCTGGCCCGACTGGTATCGGCGGCCTGTACGGGAAACAGCATCTCCTCGAGGAAATGGACCCGTTCCTCTACGGGGGAGAGATGATCCAGCACGTCTCGCTCCGCGATGCAACGTGGAACGACCTGCCGTGGAAATTCGAGGCTGGCACCCCGCCGATCGCGGAAGGGATCGCACTCGGCGCGGCGATCGATTATCTCGAAGATATCGGCATGGAAGCCGTTCGTCGCCACGAAAACGAACTGGCTCAATACACACTGGAACAGCTGGAACGCCGGGACGACGTCGAAACCTACGGGCCGCCACCCGGGACGGAACGCTCGGGTCTCGTAGCGTTCAACATCGACGGGGTCCACGGCCACGACGTATCTTCGCTACTGAACGACCGCGGCATTGCCGTTCGGGCTGGTGACCACTGCACGCAACCACTGCACGATGCGCTCGATATACCGGGATCGGTCCGTGCGTCGTTCTATATCTACAACACCAAAGACGAGATCGACCGACTGCTGCACGCTCTGGATACGGCGGCTGCTGATCTTCCCCAGTATCTCGCATCCGACCGATATCACGACAGCATCGCTGAGCATTATCGGCAGCCGCACAACTGTACGATGGACGACGAGCCGACGTTCCTGATTTCGTATCAGGAGATGACCTGTGGGGACCAAGCACAGTTCGCCGTACGGGTAACTGAGAGCGGACGGATCGAAAAACTCAGCTTCGAGACTGAGAGCTGTGCAGTCAGCCAAGCTGTGGCAAGTATTCTGGCGACCTATCTGGAGGGTCAGCAACTCGAAAACGTAGCAGAACGGGACGATATCATCGGGGATCTGATCGATGGCCAGTTCCCGGAACTCCGGCACGACTGCGTTGTCGGACCGGAAGAAGTGATCAAAGAAGGAATCAGAGCCAAGCTCGATCAAGCAACGGACCCAACAGGTCTCGAGTGATCGAACCATGACTGTACCTGCCAATAGCGCATACACGATCGACAGATCGGTGGAGGGCTCGTTCGAGGGAGTCGTCGACCAGACGACTGACGCGCTTGCTGAGGAGGGATTCGGTGTCCTCTGTGACATCGACGTGCAGCACAAATTCGAGGAGAAACTGGACGAGGAGTTCCCACGCTATCGAATTCTCGGCGCGTGCAACCCGCCGCTTGCTCACCAGGCACTCGATGAGGAATTCCTGCTGGGTACGTTGCTTCCCTGTAACGTGATCGTCTACGAGATGGGGGACGGCAGTGTTGGTGTGAGTGCCGTCGATCCCGAAACGATGCTGTCCGTGGTCGACGACAGTGACCTCGATGTGATCGCGACCGAGGTCAAAACGCGACTCCAGAACGTCTTGAATGCGCTCCCGGCTGCCTGATCGAAGTCTCGACGAGAAAGAGCGTCTCGGCATGACCTGTCGACGCCGCTTCCCCGGACTCGAACGAACCGGAGCGGTCCCGTCTCCATAACGGTCTGAGCCGGGTCCAGCTACACCCCGGGTCGCCGTCGACGAGCCGTGACTACACCGCCGATCCAAGCGCCATCAGGGTTCGCTCCCCGTCTCGCGGCCCGACGAACTGGACGCCCACGGGTGCACCGTTCACCGTCCCGGCCGGAACGGACAGGGCCGGATGTCCGGAGAGGTTGAACGGCGCCGTGTTCTCGACTGTACGAGCGAAGTCAGCGGACGTTTGGATCTCACCGAACTCCGGAGCCGCCATCGGTGTCGTGGGCGTGAGCAACGCGTCGAACTCCGTCAGGAGACCGTCGATGATGTCCGTGAACTCGGCAGCGACGCCCTGCGCTGCGACGTAGTGTTCCAGGCTCCGCTGGTTCAACGCGCCGGCCGTCAGTAGCTGGTCACGGACGTTGTCCCCGAGGTCCGGCGACTGGAGGGCGTTCGACACGGCGGTTCGCCACGGGTCGCTGTAGCCCGTTCCTGCGCCGGGTAGCTGCCCCTCGAAAACTCCGAGCGCCGCGAATTCGCTCGCGGCGATGGCCAGCGTGGCCGCGGTTGCTGTCTGATACCCCTGTACGTCGACTCGCTCCGTGTCGACGCCGGCCGTCGCAAGTGTCGATATGGCCTCGTCGACCCGGTCCGCCACGCCGTCGTCCGCGCCCGTCATCGACGAGTCAATGACGCCCACCGTCAACCCGTCGACCTCATCGCCGACGCCGTCCTCGGCGTCCCTGGTGGGTGTACTGGACAACGTCGCTGGCGCGTGAATATCGGGGCCGGCGACGGCGTCGTACACCCGTGCCACCGTTTCGACGTCCGCCGCGAGCGGACCGGGCTGGTCGAGCGACGGTGCGAGGTCCGCCAGACCGAATCGGGAGAGACTGCGGTGTGTCGGCTTCAGGCCGACGACGCCACAGAACGACGCCGGAATGCGAACGCTTCCGCCCGTGTCGCTCCCGAAGGCGGCGTCGACGAGCCCCCCGGCGACGGCGGCTCCGCTGCCGCTCGACGAACCACCGGGGACGCGACCCTCCACCCGCGGATTGTCGGTCGGGCCGAACGCGCACGTCTCGCCGGTGGTGAAGTACGCGAACTCGTCCATGTTCGTCGTCCCGACGACGCTCGCGCCCGCTTCTCCCAGGCGGTCGACCACGGTAGCGTGATGGTCCGGCTCGTATTCGAGCGCGTCGGACCCGCAGTGCATCGGGACACCCGCCACGGCGAGGTTTTCCTTCACTGCCACGTCGAGGTCACCGAGTTCGCCACCCTCCGCCTCCAGAGTGAAACGGTACTGGAACGCATTGAACTCGTCGTCGCCGGGTCGAACGGCTGTCGCCCCGGCGTGATCCGGCGGTGACGGGTCGAGCGTGCCGAACTGTTCGGCTAACTCCCCCGCGCTCTCGGCGTATGCGGCGACTTCCGCATCGTCGAGTTCGACACCGACCTGCGCGGCGAAACTTCGGACGTGGTCCTCGTATCCCATGGTGTTAGTTATACAACAACACATCACCATAGCGTTACCGCTCCGGTGGGGTGAGCGGGGGAAGCGTCGTAACTGGTCAACTGAACACCAAAAACGTATGATAGCGCGTGCTGTAGGTCAGTTGGCATGACAACACTTACCGAGAGCGACCGGGAGCAACTGCGTGCGGAGTTCGACCGACAGCTTGCGGTCGGCCTGCATCACGGTGCCCAGTTGGCCGTCTACGTCGACGGCGAACTCGTCGTGAATTTCGCCGGGGGCGAGACAGGCCCCGACGGCGACGCGACCACGACGGACACACGGCACCTCGTCTTCTCGTGTACCAAACCGTACGCCGGCGTCGGTCTCCACCAGCTCATCGAACAAGGCGAGGCAGCGTATGACGACCGGGTGGTCGACCACTGGCCGGAGTTTGCCGACGCGGGGTCCCGGAAGGCCGAGATCACGATACGACAGGTGCTCAGCCACACTGCCGGCATCCCGTACGGCGAGTTCGATGACGAGGCCGAGAAGTGGGGCGACTGGGACGCGGTCGTCCGGGCGATGGAGGAGATCGAACCGGTCTTCGAACCCGGCGAGCAGCCGGCCTACCACACGTTCAACTACGGCTGGGTCGTCGGCGAGCTGATCCGTCGCATCAGCGGCCAACACGTCGACGACTACGTCGAGGAGCACGTGTTCGACCCCCTCGGGATGGACAGGACCTCCATCGGGCTAGCGGACGACGAAGCGGACGACGTTGCCACCCTTTCGGGGTTCGAACTGTTCGACCGGTGTCGCGACCCGGGTGAGGGGCTCGGCATCTCCGCCTCGGAGTCGGCGGCCGCGTTCAACGAGGAGGCTGTCCATCGGGCGGTGATCCCGGCGGGCAACGGCATCGGGACCGCGAAGGACATGGCTCGGTTCTACGCGTGTCTGGCGAACGGCGGGGAACTCGACGGCACGCGCCTTCTGGAAGCGGAGACGGTCGACGAGGCGACCCGAACCCATGCCGAGACGGAGTCCGACGGGACGCTCTCCCGCCCGGCGCGATACGCGCTGGGGTTCTGGACCGGCGGGCTGGCGAACGATATGTTCGGTTCATACAGCCGCGAGCGGATGTTCGGCCACGCCGGCCTGGGGAGCATCTTCGGCTGGGGCGACCCGGAACTGAACGTCGGGTTCGCGTACGTCACCAACGGGATCCGCGAGGAGTCCTGGGAACACGCCGCCCGTGTCAGTGGACTGTCCGACGCCGTCCGGTTAGCGCTGCTGGACTAACGCACAGCTGGCTGGGAATCTCGACGCTGTGCGTTTGTCACAGACGACTCGGCAGTACTCGTCACCTCCGGAACTACGGCTGTCTCTCCGGACCCAACCGATCGATTCTCCTGCGTCTCATGCTTGATTCAGCCAGCTTAGACGTGCGATAGAGTCAACTACCCCGCCCTACTCGCGCTGGCGCGCTCGTTGAGGACGGGGCTTGTCCATGAACTCGGCCTCGAACCCTTCCGGGTGGGCGGTGAATCCGTCGCTCGGCGTCACTGTTCCAGACTTCAGGGCAAGTTGACTGTCGCCCGTCCGCCGAGACGACTGTTGGCCTCGACGGACGTACCGCATCCCGATGTTCTTCGCCGCGTTGTAGTCCGCGTTCGCTTCCGCCTCGCACTTCACGCACCGGAAGTCGGTTCGAGTCGGGCGATTCTCATCCGCCGTGAACCCACACTCGGCGCACCGCTGAGACGTGTACGCCGAACCGACTTGCTTCACCGAGATACCCTCTGCCTCGGCTTTGTACGCTACTTGCTCGTAGAGCGTTCGGAACGCCCACTTGTGCCCCCACGATGCACCCGTTCGGTCGCGGATGTCCGTCAAGTCCTCGAACGCAATTATGTCACAGTCGTATCGGAGTGCTTCGTCTACGATAGCGTTGGACGCTTGGTGGAGTACGTCCCGAACGTAGCGAAGTTCACGGCCACTCGACCGTTCGAGCGTCCGGTGGGCGCTTCGCGTCCCGGTCTGTTGAAGTCCGGCACGCACCTTCTCAAACTCGCGGAGGTCATGAGCTAGCTCTCGCCCGCTGAAGAAGTACGCCGTGCTGGTGACGGCGAGGTTTTCGATACCGAGGTCAACCCCGAGGACCGTTCCGTCCTCGGCGGTGTTCCGCTCGGTGTCGTTCTTGGGTCGGCGAAAGCCGATGTGCAGGAAGTACTCGCCGTCACGGGCGGTGAGCGTACTTTCCGTGACGCTCCACTCGTCGGAGTCAAGATACTGTCGTTGGTAGCCATCGTCGGCGTCGGGCAGCGCAAGGTCACATCGGACGCGACTTTCCGTGGTGGAGAGGGACACTGTGTCGTCGTCGAACAGCGTCATGGTCCGCGTATCGTATTTCACGGTCGGTGCGGTGAAGGTGGGCTTGCTCACCGTCTTGCCTTTTGACCGGCGTTCGAGACAGCCGGTGATGGCTTGGGCGGCTTGGTGGGTGGCGAGAATCGCGTGCTGACTCCCGAGGTCGGTGTGTTTGCGCACGTCGTCGTAGGCGAGGGGCTGGATGTCGCTTTTGGCGTTGCACGTGCCCCATGCCATGTCGGTTGCGAGTTGGCAACCACGCTTCCACTCGGAGATGGTCTCTTCGAGGAGGTCGCATTGCTCGTCCGTAACTTCGAGACGAGTGATCGCCGTCCGACGCAGGTAGTCGTCTGCCACCTATTCAATGGAGATGCGAGGCTACTTATGTACAGGTGTTTGTATCCAATACGAACGCGCTCCTCCCCTCCCTACTCGTTCCCGCTGGTCGCTCCTTGAGGGAAGGGGACTCCGCGCTACCGCTTCAGTTGAACAGTGGCCCGGATCTCCATCAACCGTTCTCAATGCACCTCGTCCTCGATTACGGCGGCGTCATCGTCGAGCACGGCGACGAACGCGAACAGGCTCACGTGCTGGGCGTTGACCCGGAAACCGATCCCTATCCCGGCTGGATCGCCTACTTCGCGTTTCGTAACGGCTTCGTTCAGACCACGGCCGGGTACGTCGATCTCCTGTCGACGCTCACCGGGGCATCTCCCGAGGCGTGTCGTGAGTACGTCGAAACGACGTGGATCGATCCCGCGTTTCCCGAGGAACACGTCGACGTACTCCGGGAACTCGCAAACGACCACACGCTCGTTCTCTTCAGCAACATGGCGCGGCCGTGGATCGAGACAGTGCTCTCGGAACACGGTGTGCTCGACTGCTTCGACGACCTGGTCGTCTCCTCGGACCTGCAACGGCCCAAACCGCACCCGAAGGGGTATTTCGAGTGCCTGCCCGAGAACGACGAGTCGGTCGTCATGGTCAGCGACGAGTACAACGAGGACCTCATGATGGCCGAAGCGGTCGGGATGTCCTCAGTGTGGGTCGAACACGACGACGAGACGCCGTACCGTGACCCCGACGCCCGGATTTCGACGTTCGGTGAGCTTCCAGGCGTACTTTCCACGAACGGACCGCTGCACGGGCGATAGTTCGCCAGTTCGGTTCGTTCCGACGCCCGATTAGCTTCGATCGAAGCCAAGCGTACTCAATCACTCACAGCACAGCGACATTCGTGACCCTGCCGAGAGCGACCGATGACGTAGGCGTGCAGTTCCGCAGCGAGTGTGTACATGGCTTCGGCCCGATTCGCCGAAGCGAGGCCGTCCCGATAGTACGTCTTCGCTCGGTGATCGCGCCAGAGATCGGCGAGATCCGCGGCTATCGACTCCGGAAAGACGCCTGCTGCTCCCGCTTCCTGGTACACTCCCGGATGGGTGCCGGGAAGGTCGTCCGGCTGTAGCGTCCCCCGTTCGAGAAGTCGAAATTCGATCGTTCGCTCGATGGCGACGAACGAGGCTTCGATGACGAGCGTGTAGTACGCTGCATCACGCAGTGTTTCGGCACCGTCGAGGAGGCGACAGGCTTTCCGGAGCTGGAGGATCGCTGCGTCGTTGACGTCGAGGTCCGGCTCGATTTCGGTTGGGTGGCGGTCGAACGTCGCCTGCGCCTCGGCGACGAGCTGTTCGATCCGGGTACTACTCATCTACGAACACCTCCTTTCGAAGCGACTGGAGCTGTTCGCTCCCAGTTATCGTGATCCCTTCGGAGAAGATTTCACGGAGCTTTCCCCCGGCACGGCGTGCGCTCCCCGCGGACTCGACGTACGGTTCGAATTCGAATCGGTCGCCATCGAACCGCCGTTCCCGAAGTTCGGCAACGACGTCGGTAACGACGCGTCGGGCACTCGTCCGGTCGCCCTCTACAACCACGAACAGATCGATGTCGCTCTGTCGGTCAGCCTCACCACGGGCGACGCTTCCGAACACGACGATTCCGAGGAGTGCATCGATGTCGTCGGTTTCGGTCACCGCCGTCTCGACGCAATTCACGAAAGCACGGATCGGTGCGTGGAACTCCGTCTGTTCGATGGCGAGGACTGGGTCGTCTTTTCGGAGTCGGTCCGGATCGATGGAGACGTGGTTTCGTTGTGGAGTTTCGCGAACCTGAACGGCCCCGATACTGTCGAGCAGGTCGACGGCCCGCCAGACCGTCGACCGGGTGACGCCGGTGGCGTCGACGAGTTCAGGTATCGTGAACTCCGTCCGGTGTGCGTCAGCCAGAAGCCGGAGGATCTCGTCTGCAGCCCCGATGCGAAAGATATCGGTGTCCGAACCCGGATACGCGTCGATGCAGACTTTTATATCCCGTTTCGCCATGGCAGACACTGTCTGATTTTGTGCAACGAAATATAAATAGATGGTGCTGCCCTGCTGTGAGTACCTCTTCGCCACGATCTGCAGATTATCTACTCCCGACTCAGTTACCCGGCCGCCGCTGCGGCGTCGAGGAAGATACTCACGCCCATCTCTATCTCACGGTGTGTGGCGTCCAGCGGCGGGAGCAGACGGATAGTCTGCTTGCCACAGCCCAGCGTGAGCAGGCCCCGCTCCAGCGACTCCTTCACGACGGCGTCGCGCCGGCTCGGCGCGTCGAACTCGACGGCGAGCATCAGCCCCTTGCCGCGCACGTCGACGATACACTCGGGTGCGCCGTCCCGGAGCATCTCCTTGGCCTGCCGGCCGCGCTCGGTGGCGTTGTCGAGCAGGCCGTGTTCCTCGATGGCCTCCAGCGTGAACGCGCCCATCATCGAGCCGAGCACGTCGCCGCCGCCGAACGTCGAGCCGAGGCGGTTCTTCTCCGAGGGGAATAGCTCCGACTTCGATATCGTCGCGCCGACGCGGAGCGCCTTCGCGCTGGCGATCACGTCCGGCTCGATCGGGTAGTGGTCCGACGCCCAGATCTCGCCGGTGCGGCCGACGCCGGACTGGATCTCGTCGACGACGATCGGGATGTCGTGGGCGTCGCAGACGTCCGCCACCTCGGCCATGAACGCCTCGCTGGGGAAGCGGTAGCCGCCGACGCCCTGGACCGGTTCGAGGACCAGGAACGCGACCTCCTCGGGGTTGACGTGCCCGCGCGGCGCGAGCATGTCGCGGAGCTGGGAGCCGCCACCGGTGAAGAAGCCGCAGTCGCAGGTCTCGGCCGAGCAGCCGCGGTCGTCGCAGAACGGGACGGTCTGGATGCCCGAGATCTCGGGGTAGTGACGGGTGTACACCTCCTTGGACTTCGTCAGCGACAGCGTGCCGAGCGTGCGGCCGTGGAAGCTGTCCTTGAACGCGAGCCCGTACTTCGCTGCCGGCGTGTAGTCGTGCGTGATCTTCATCGCGTTCTCGACCGCCTCCGCGCCGGAGTTCGAGAGGAACACGGTGTCCATCCCGTACTGGCTCGACACGTCGACCAGCTTCTCCATCAGGTGGCTGGAGCCGGGAAACGGCGCGTCCTCGGGGTCCGGCCCCGCACCGAAGTACATGTCCTGCCCGGCGATCTTCATCGGCTCGACGAGGTCGAACTCGCGGAGCTTCTCGGTGACCTTCTCGTTGTTGTAGCCGAGCGGCGCGGCCCCGATGTGACAGGTAAAATCGAGGAGGACGTTGCCGTCGACGTCCGTGACGAAGGGGCCGTCCGCCTCCCGCGTCACGTCCCAGACGAACTCGTGGGAGTACTCGCTGGGCGCGGCGTGCTCGCCGTGGAACTCGACCCACTTCTCGGCGTTCGGCCCGGGGAGCGCGTCCGCGGCCGGCTCGGCCGTGTCCCTATCCATACACGGAATACGTGTACATAGTACATTAAAACTTGTTATAGATTGGCGGAGGAGCGTCGGCTGGGGGAGTGTAGCTACAGGAAAGAATCGAACGGCACGACGGCCGACGCGGGTCGCCGGCCGGCGAGGTGGAGGACGGACTGGTCATAGTGGTTGCTCTCACTGTGGACCGGCGGTCGCCCGCACCGTTACCGGCGACCATCGGTACTTGGCGAGAGCAACCACTATCAGTCGTCGTCGGATTCGACGGGACCGCCGGGGCCGGACGGCGAATCGCGCTCGGTCTTCCGACTCGACCCGATGAGGACGGTTTCGTCCTGCAGCAACACCCGGCCGTACTTCGAACTGAAGTCCCTGATCAGCGAGAGCATCGCGGCGAAGCAGACGAACGCGAACGGCGCGCCGGTGATGATGACCGCGTCCTGGAGCGCGCCCGTTCCGTCGCTGCCGCCGATGATCATGAGGATCGCGGCGGTCAGGCCGAGGACGATGCCCCAGAAGACCCGGTTGATCGTCGACGGCCGCGCCTTCCCGCCGGTGGTCATCATCGAGACGGCGAGCGTCGAGGAGTCCGCCGACGTGACGAAGAACGTCGTCACGAGGATCATGAACGCGATCATGAACACCGTTCCCAATGGGAACGCCTCGAAGAGGATGAAGCCCGAGACCTCCGGGGTGTTGTTGGCGATGACGCTGCTGAAGTCGGCCGTTCCGGTGTGGTGGTACTGCAGCGCGGTGCCGCCGACGATCGTGAACCACGGGATGGTCGCGGCCGAGGTCGCGCCGATCCCGGTGAAGGCGACCTCGCGGACGGTCCGGCCCTTCGAGATGCGGGCGATGAACAGGCCCGCGAAGGGGGACCACGAGAGCGCCCACGCCCAGTAGAAGACGGTCCACGAGTTCATCCACGTCGTCCCGCCGTCGGAGCCGGTCCCCGTGTAGAGGCTCATGGACGTGAAGTCGGCGATCATGCCGCCCATGGCCTGCGAACCGAGCAGGAGCAGGAACAGCGTCGGTCCCAGAATGAACGTCGCCCCCATGAGGATGACGAACAGGACCATGTTGAAGTTCGACAGCCGGCGGATCCCCCTGTCCACGCCCAGCACCATCGAGATCGTAAACAAGAGCGTCATCGTCGTCACCACGAGGAGGATGCCGACGTTCCCGAGGTCGATCCCCCACTGGTAGTTGAGCCCGGCGATGAACTGGCTGCCGATGAAGCCGAGCGAGGTCGCAACGCCGCCGATCGTCGCGAAGACGGCGAGGATGTCGACGACCTTCGCGACCGGGCCGTCGAGGTTCTCCTTCCCGATGATCGGCGTCAGCGCCGACGAGACCCGGAGCGGGACGTTATCGTAGTTGTACGCGAAGTAGGAGATCGCCAGCCCCATGATCGTGAACACGGCCAGCTGGGGGAGCGCCCAGTGGAACAGCGTCTGCTGTATCGCGATCGGGATCGCCTCGCTCGTGCCGCCCTCGACGCCGAACAGCGGCGACGGGTTGTCGTAGTAGAACAGCGCCTCCGTCGGGCCCCAGAACACGACACCTGCCGCGAACCCGGCGGAGTACAGCATCGCGAAGTACGACAGGAAGCTGTACTCGGGGTCCGAGTCCCCCATCTTGATCTTCCCCCACGGTCCGACGATCAAGAACAGCAGGAAGAGGACGATCAGGAACACGATCACCAGCAGCGCCCAGTTCAGGTACGTGACCACCCAGCTGTAGACCGTTCCGATCGTCTCCGTGACGAGCGTCTCGTTGACGAAGAACGCGCCGATCACGCCGACGGTCAGCAACGCCCCGAACGCGAAGACGATCGGGTCGATCTCGTCGAGGAACTCCTCGACCATCCCCTGACTTCCGTCGCTCATCCCGTTTCACCCCCGGAGATCGGGTGAACTGGTCGACCGTGACTCCACGTACCGTTCGCCATGCTGCGTGATGGCATACCGCCACCATTAACGGCGTATACAATAAGTGTTTCTCTAGTAGCGAATCGATCCACGCATTGTGTTTACCCGATGTGAAACCGGGAAGCACGCTGCTATCGGTAAAACGGGTGTATGTCGGGCCGTCGTCGCCCGTGCATCTCACGAACGGGCGGTAACGGGAGAAAAATCCCTGCGGTTGACCACTCAAGCGACCTCTCAATATTCGCTTACATCGGGACGAACCGGCCCCGATCGATGTCAGTTCGGCGGCTCCCGGCTCCGGGGGTCCGCGGATCGCGAGCGGGGACCTTGCCGGCGACTCGTCGGCTACTGCTTCGTCAGTTCTTCAACCGTCCGGTCGCGTGCCTGTTCGCTCTCCGCGACCCGCGACGCGAACTCGTCGACGCTGTCTTTGATCTCCTCGCGGGTCGCCTCCGGCGAGAACTCGTCCGACATCGTGAGCAGTCGGACGAACGCCCGCAGTTCCTCGTCGGTTATCTGGGCGAACTCGTCGTTTTCCAGCTTGTCGACGACTTCGTCGACGTCTATCTGGCCGACCGGGTCGACGTTGAACTCGACGTTGACCATCCGGTAGTTCGACCCCGCGAGCGTCTGCTCGGCCTTCCCGACGCCCTCCGACAGCATGTCCTTGAACGGCGTGTAGTACCCCATCGTCCCGAGGTGGAGGAAGGCGAGCATGTCCGTGATCCCCTGGGTCAGCGCCTCGCGCTCGTCGTCGTCCGGGTCGAACACGGTGTTTCGGTCCCGCTCCTCCAGATACTCGAAGATGATGCTGAAATCGAGTATCGCGTTCTGGATCCGGCGGCGGATCCGATTCCGCTTCTGTTTCTTCGAGTGTTCGGTGTAGTCGGTCTTCCGGCCGAGCAGGAAGTCGCGGTCGGAGGGCGTGAGTATCCCGCGGGGTCGGTCGGAGTCGGCCGCCGTCCGTAGCTGCTCCGGCACGTCGTTCCCGTCCATACACGAAAAGCGCGTACCCGATCGGATTAATGGTTGTGATCGGTGCAACGGTGGGACAACCGGTGGCGTTCAGTCAACCGCTGTCCGGCGAGATAGCGCTCCAGATCGCCCCCCGCGGCGCGGTCTGCCCGGGTCACGGTCTCACTGTCTCGGGCGGCCGACCGTCGCCGTCGGCCGCCGGTCCACGATTATCGTATCCGGTCGCCGTCCCGGTAGCGCCGCGACAGTTCGACGACGGCGTCGCTCACCAGTTCGACGCCGATGGGGAGGCTCGCCTCGTCCACGTCGAACGTCGGCGTGTGGTGGTTCGTCGGGTGGTCGGTCCCGACGATGAGATACGACGCCAGGCCGCCGCGCTCACGGACGCGCTCCATGAGGTACGCCACGTCCTCGCTCGCGCCGAACTCCGCGGACGGCACCACGGTGTCGACGCCTGTAACGTCCGCCGCCACCTCCGAGACTAGCTCCCGGAGCGCCGGGTCGCTGTCGGCGCGGGGCGACTCGCTGACGACCCGGACGGTCACGTCGCAGTCGTACATCTCTGCCGCACCGTACAGTACCCGCTCCAGTTCGGTCCGCGTGTACTCCATCAGCGCGGTCGTCTCGCCGCGTATCTCGCCGGTCAGCGTTACCTCCTCGGCGACGACGTTGCTCGCGGTGCCGCCCTCGACGTGGCCGAAGTTGACCCGCGTCATTCCGTCCTCGTGGCGCGGGATGGCGTACGCGTTCTGGACCGCCGCCGCCATCGCCTGCATGGCGTTTGCCCCCTCGTTGGGCGACTTCCCGGCGTGGGCGCTAGCACCCTCGAACGTCGCCGTCAGGTGGGCCATCGCCAGCGGCTTGTCGACGCCGGCGACGACGGTGCCGGTCGGGTGTTCGAGGCCGACGTGGAGCGCGAACAGGTAGTCCACGTCGTCGACGTGGCCGCTCCGGGCCATCGACTTGCCGCCGCCGGATATCTCCTCGGCCGGCTGGAACACCACCTTGAACGTCCCCGTGAACCCGCTGTCTTTCACCGTCGCCAGCACGCCGAGACCGATCGCGACGTGGGCGTCGTGGCCGCAGGCGTGCATGTGCCCCTCGTGCTCCGACCGGAACCCCTCGTCGGCCGGCCGATGGCCCGGTTCGTCAGCCTCCGTCAGTGAGATGGCGTCCAGATCCACCCGGAGCGCGACGGTCGGCCCCTCGCCCGCCTCAAGCGTCGCGATCGCGCCGGTGTGACCGCCGGCGGTCCTGTCCAGCAGGTCGGGGTCGACGCCGGCCTGCCGGGCGCGTTCCAGCCAGGGCTCGACCTCCGCCCGCGTCGGCTCGGCCATCCGCTCCTCGGTGGCGTGGGCCTCACGTCCCACGGCCAGGTCGTCGACGCCGATCCGCTCTACCTCCTCGACGATACGAGCAGTCGTCTGAAACTCCCGCCACCCCGGTTCGGGCCGCCGGTGGAACTCGCGCCGCAGATCCCGCAACCGGTTTCGCACGTCGAAGAACATCTTCGACGGTGGTTTCGCCCGGAGCTACTTAACTATAACCAGCTACTGTGTAGTCTGTTGTCGGTTAAAGTTGAGACATCGCCGGGAAGTGGTGGCGTCCGAACCGGCCGCGACGGCGCTCCCGGCGGACGACGCCGTCACGGACGCGTGGTCCGCAGCAGCCACGTCCGCGGGTTTGGCTGTTTGACCTCGACCGGGCCGAGTTCGGCGTCGGTCAACTCGCCGAGGTAGTTCCGAACCGGCGTCGGGTCCCGGTCGCTGACCAGGTGGAACGTCTCCCCGGCCGGCGTGTCGGTCCAGCCCGCCTCCACCCGGTCGTAGCGCTCCTCGGACGGGAGGCCGCGGATGTCGACGGCGTCCTCGGGCACGTCGACCGACCAGATCGCCTCGTACCGGTCGTCGACCGCGCGGCCGAGCTGTCGGACGTGGTCGGGCAGGTCCCCGGGCGATGGTGACGCCTGCATCTCATCGGTGAACGGGATCTCGGCCAGCACGGGCGCGTCCAGCGCGTCGATCGGGTCCGCCCCGTCGAACAGGTCGTGGACGTGGCCACAGTCCTCACAGACGAACTCCCCCATGTTCGAGACGACCCCGAGAACGGGCACGTCGTTCTCCGCGAACAGCTGCATCGACCGGTGGGTGTCCGACACGGCGGCGTGGAACGGCGTGGTGACGAACACGACGCCGTCGACCGGCGCGTCCTGCAGCGTCGTCAGGGCGATGTCGCCCGTCCCCGGGGGCAGGTCGAGGACGACCGTGTCGGGGTCGTCCCACGCCGTCTCCTCGTACAGCTCCTGAAGCGCGTCGTGGGCCATCGCACCGCGCCACGCCAGCGGCGCGCTGGAGGAGAGCAGGCCGACGCTCATCAGTTCGATCCCGTGGGTCTCGACCGGGATCGGGTTGTCGTCCTCGTCGGAGTGGACCGGCCCGCTGACCGACAGCAGGTCGGGGACGTTCGGGCCGTGGATGTCCGCGTCGAAGATCCCGACTGACTCGCCGTCCGCGGCGAGCGCACAGGCGAGCCACGTGGCGACCGTGGATTTGCCGACGCCGCCCTTCGCGCTCGCGACGGCGATCACGCGGTCGGCAGCACCCAGCCCGAGCTCCCGCCCCTCGACCTCGGGCGTCGAGTGGACCTGCTCGACGTACGCTCGCTCGACGCCGTCGACGGCCGAGACGGCGCGCATCATCGTCGCCGTCACCGCCTCCGCGTCCCCCGGCGGGAAGTCGCTCAGGTCGGCCTCGACGGTGACGCGCCCGCCGTCGACGAGGATGTCCTCGATCAGCCCCGCCTCGAACACCGTGACGCCCGCCTCGGGGTCCTCGACCTGCCGGAGCGCCGCCTCCACGTCGTCGGCGTCGACCTCCGGTTTCTCGGTATCGTTGCCTTGTGCTCGCTCGTCGTCCGCGCGTCCGTCCGTCGGTTGGTTCTCAGTCATAGGTCCGGTCGTCGGTTGAGTCTGCTCTCGCCCGGCTTGTCGGCGCTGTCGTTCTCGGTGCCGCCGGTGAACTGCCGTCGGAACTTCCCGGGGTCGGCGTCCAGCGACCGCGCGGCGGTGCTGCGAACCACCTTCGGCTCGCTCTCGTCGTCCGCGAGTTCGCGGAGCCGTTCGTCGGCCCGCTCGTCGTCGACCCCCGCGAGCAGGTGGGCGGCCCACTCCCGGAGGCGCTCGCTGTCGGCCCGGGACTGTTCGAGGAGGACCGGCAGCAGGTCCTCGCCGCGGTGTTTGAACAGCGATACCGCGGCGTTCCGGCGAACGGCGTGGTGGTCGTCCTCCAGCGCCCGCTCGATACGCGACTCGTACCCGCGCCGGTCGATCCGGTCCAGCGCGACGACGGCCTCGGATCGAACCCACGGGTCGTCGTCGTCGAGCGCCGAGACGACCGCCTCGCCGGCCCGTTCGCCGCCGAGTTCGCCGAGCGCCTCCGCGGCGAACTGCCGGACGTCAGCGTCGTCGTCGGCGAGCCCGAACTCGATCAGCGCCTCGACGGCCGCTTCGGACCGGGGCCCCTCGGCGAGCGCGAGCGCGGCCCGCCGCTGCTCGACTGCGTCGCCGTCCCGGAGGTCGACGACGGTCTCGGCGACCGAGGCGTCCGCGACGGGTGTGGTGTCAGTCGCCTGTAACTCCCGCTGGGTCGCCTCGCCGATCGTCACGTCGCGGCTCACCTCGATGTCCTCGAGTCCGTCCGGGTCCTCGTCGAACCCCGGGCTCTCCTCGGGGTGGACCCGCGGGTCCGTCGGCCCGTCGGTCGCTTCCTCCTCGTCCCTCATGGGACCACCGTCCGTTCGGTTCCGTCGGTTCCCTTGCCCGTCCCGGCTAGCAGCACCAGCGCGGCTCCAAGCAGCAGCGCCATCGCGCCCGGCAGCGTCACCGGCGCGCCTGCAAACAGCAGGAGGCCGGCACCGACGGCCAGCCGCCATTCACCCCGGCGCAGGCCGGCGACGGCCGCCGCGACGCCGCCGCCGCCGGCGACGGCGACGAGGACGTGGGGGACGCCGGTGATGGCGAAGCCGACCAGCAACGCACTTCCGACGACGAACGGGCTCGCGATGCTCGCCACGACGAACGCCACGACGGCCGCCAGCCCCGCGCCGACCGCGACGGCGTCCCCCGCTGATCGAGCGCCGACCGCCGCGACCGATGCGACCGCGAGCAGTTCCCCCGCGCTCCGCAGACTCCCGTCGACGACGCCGGTGGCGCTGGACAGCGACACGGCGACGGCGAGTGCGACCCCTGCGGCGACGAGCCGCTGGCTGACGACGTGGGAGGACCACGACGTGGCTGTGCCCGCCGCGCCGGCGAGGGCGACCCCGCCGCCCGCCGTGACGGCGACCACTGCGGGAAGCGTCACTACCGGCGCGACAACGCCGAGACAGCCGAACACGGCGGCGAACAGGAGGCCGACCCTGACGCGTGCCGACGGGATAGTCACCGCGACGGCAGCGAGCGCGGCGGTCACGGACAGCAGCGCGGCGGCGGCCGTGGCGGTCCGAACCGCAGGTGCGACGACAACCGGGTCGAACGGGAGGTTGGCGAGGATCCGGACGGCGACGCCGACGATCACCGCGGCAAGGGCGACGGTGCTCGCGACGAACACGGCCGATACCTCGTCTCCGGCGAGCGTGTCGGCGAGGCGGCCCCTGACACCGGGCACCCCGGTCGCGTCGGTGCCCCGGTCCGACGCGTCGGCCGCCGGCTCCCCGTTCGCCGCCTCGTTACTCATCGGCATCACCGTCCGTTCGGGCCGCCAGGTCCGACACGTCGGCCTCGCTGAACCGGTCCAGAAACGCTGCGAGCCGACCGTACAGGCCGGTTCCGGGCTCGGCGGCGACCGCGTCAGCGAGGCCGTCGGCGAGGACCCGGAGGTGCCGGTCGTGGAAGTCCAGCCGGGCGGCCGCAACGTCCGGGTCCACGGCCGCCTCGCGCCGGCAGAGGTAGCCCATGAACTCGAGCTGGAGTCGGAGGTGGTCGTGGTTCCGTCGCGTCTCCTGGTCGACCTGCACGCCGAAGTACTCGTAGACACGCGCCAGGTCGAGGTTCACGTCGTTCCAGGACACTTCCGGCCGGTAGTCCGACTCGTACAGCGACACCGGCGGACCGGTGTTGTCGACGGTGCCGTCAGTCCGGTCGACGACCTCGGAGTACCCCACGACGAACAGGTCGTTGTACCGCGCCGCCAGTGTCTCCCGGTCCTCGTCGACGGTCGCGTCCGGCGGCTCGACGTCGAGCCCCGTCCGTTCGACCAGCGCGGCGAACCGGTCGGTGACCCGCCCGTCGGCGAGCGCCCGGTAGCCGTCCTCGCTGGGCTGGTCGAAGGCCGTCGCGAGCAGTTCGTACACGCCGGCACGCGCCGCCGGGTCGGTCCGCACGTCTTCGGGGAACCGGTCGACCGCGGCGTCCGTCGGCGGAGTGTCGTCGGCTGCCACGGTCACTCACCCCGCGTCCGCCGGACGCCCTCGACCGTTACCAGCGCCGACACGACGATGGCGAGTCCGGCGACGACCCACAGGATCGTCTCGTACGGCGGTCCCGCCGGTCCCGGGCCGAGCGCGAGGTAGTACCACTCGCTCACGGCCTTCTGTCCCGAGCGCTCGGCGTTCGACCCGTTCCAGACGGCGACGCCGATGTCCATGTCCTCGTCGGTCGGGACCGCCGTCCGGTTCCCGCTCGCGTCCAGCGGCCGGGAGAGCACCACGTACCACCGGCCGTCGTCGTACGCGGCGTCGGTGGCCACCCTGGTCCGGTTGAACCCGGTCGTGGTGCCCGGACCGCCGGCGAGCAGTTCCTCCGAACTCCCGTCGGCGGACCAGTACCAGACGTTGACCATGTTGTCCGTCCCGCCCATGGCGATGGGTGGCCGCTCGTCCGCGTCCGCCGGAAGCTGGACGGCGACGGCGTCGGCGAACTCACGCACGTCGCCGGTCCCCGAGTCGTTGGTGGCGTCTTCCCAGGATACCCGGAGGAACAGGCGCTCCTCGGTCCGGGCGGCCCCGACCCGCACCTGCTCGACGGTCACGTTGTCGGCGGCCGGCACGGCCGCCCCGGCGCTCGACAGCGACACCGACGCGGCGGACACCTCGTTCCACTCGGACCCGCTGGCGTTCGAGAGGTCGTCGCCGGCCGCCGCCTCGTGGACCGGAATCTCGTACGCCGGCCGGGCGTCGACGAGCGTCGGCCCGACGGCGGCGGTCGCTAGCAACACGGCGGCGAGGACCCCGGCGATCAGGAGGTCACGGCGGTCGGTCACTCGTCGAACACCTCCAGCCGGTACTGGTCGGCCGTGTCCGTCGTCGTGAGCAGGTCCATCAGCTCGCTCTCCTCGCCCCGGTTGACGCGGTCGCGCTCCCGGCTGATCGTGTTCAGCGCGTCGTTGACGGCCGGGCCGAACAGCTCCTCGAGGTAGGACCGGGGGATGCGCTCGGCGTCCAGCGACTCGCCGGACTCGGAGTGCTGGGGCGGCGCGAACGGCGGGATGTAGTAGACGTTCGGCTCGGTCCGGTACTCGGGGTGGAGCCGGACCGCCACCTCGTACTCGTTGACCAGCTTGTGGATCGGTCCCTCCTCGTCGTCGAGGTAGCCGACCATCCGGAGCTGTGGCGGGCAGTCCTCGGCACACGAGGGAGCCATCACCTCGCCCTCCGGTCCTTCGCCCTCGATCCGCGGGTAGCAGAAGATGCATTTCTCGGAGGTCTTCTTCATCGCGTTGTAGTACACCTTCTTGTACGGACAGCCCTCGACGCAGTACCGGTAGCCGCGACAGCGGTCCTGGTCGACCAGGACGATGCCGTCCTCCTCGCGCTTGTACAGCGCCGACCGCGGACAGGCCTCGACGCAGGAGGGGTGCGTGCAGTGGTTGCAGATCCGCGGGAGGTAGAAGTAGTAGGAGTTGGGGTACTCGCCGGCCCCCTCGTCCTCGTCGTAGTTGGGCGTCCACTCGGCCGCGTCGTCCATCGGCCGCAGCGGCTCGTCGCTGCCCTCGTACATGATCTCCTCGTGGTTGAAGTCCCACGGCGCGCCGTAGTCCTCCTGCTCCGGCAGGTCGCCCGGCGTGCGCTCCTCGCCCGACTCGTTCCAGCCGCCGCCCATCTCCTCCCAGTCGCGGGGGTAGCCCGCGCCGGGCTTGGTCTCGACGTTGTTCCAGTACATGTACTCCCGGCCGCCGCCGTCGGTCCAGTTCGTCTTGCAGGCGATGGTGCAGGTCTGACAGCCGATGCACTTGTTCAGGTCCATCACCATCGCGACCTGATGGTCGATCCCCTCCGCGAGGTCGACCCCGTCACCCTCGTCGGACTGGGAGCTCATCCGCCCTCACCCCCCTCGCCGCCGGCGATCCGCTCCACTTCCACGCGAACGTCGCTGTTGACGCCGGTCGGCCCCCAGTAGTTGGGGCGAAAGTAGAGATGTTCGCCGGTGTCCTCCGGGTACTGGACGAGCTGTGTCGGCTTCATGTACAGCGGGACGAGCGAGTTGAAGTTCCCGCGGTCGGGGAACTGGAACCGCTCCCACGCGAAGTACATTCGGGCGGTCCCGGGCTCGCCGCTCGGGTACCGCTTCGCCTGCACCTCGACCTCGCCGAGGTCGTTGTAGATCCGGACCGTGTCGCCGTCCTCGATGCCGCGCTCGGCCATGTCCTCCGGGTTGAGGTGGACGACGGGCTCGCCCCGCTGGAGGCGGAGCATCTTCTCGCTGTCGCGCCACGTCGAGTGGATCGACCAGCGGCCGTGCGGCGTGTTGTAGTTCAGCGGGTACTCGGCCTTGTCCTGGAGCGTCGGCGGCTGCTTGTGGGTCGGCAGCTCCTCGCCCAGTTCGAGGAACCAGTCGTGGTCGATGTAGTACTGCTGGCGGCCGGTAAAGGTCGGCCACGGCTTTTTCTCTTGGACGTAGCGCTTCCAGGGGGTGTACGGCTCGCCCTCCTCCAGGTCGGAGGTCCAGTGGTCGCCGACGGCCCGGAGCCGCTCCGGGTTGTCCTCGTCGGTCCCGTCGATGTCGTCGAAGGTGATCTGCGCGTCGCTGCCGGACGGGTTCGTCTCCTCGGAGTTTTCCAGGATGAACTCGCAAGCCTCCCGGTCGTCGGCGAGGCGGCCGTCCTCGCCGGACTCCCAGTCGCGGACGAAGTCCTCGTGGACCGATTCGAGGTCGATCTCCCGGTCGAACTGCCGGTCCTGGACCGGCTCCACGTCGTCGCGGTCGCGCGCCAGCTCCTGGATCTTCGCCGCGAGCTCCCGGAAGATCTGCCAGTCGGTCTTGGACTCGCCGAGGGGTTCGACCGCGGGCGTGAACGGATGCACGTAGCTGTGCATGTCCGTCATCGAGAGGTCGTGTTTCTCGTAGTGGCTGGCCGACGGGAGGACGATGTCGGAGTACAGCGCCGACGAGTCCATCCGGAAGTTGATGTCGACGACGAGGTCAAGCTTCGGCCAGAGCTGCTCCTCGACGGCGACGTTGCCCTTCGCCTGGTTGAAGTAGTTCCCCCGCCAGATGAACATGACCCGCGGGTCGGGCCGCGAGCCGTCCTCGCGCTCCTCGGGGTACAGGGGCATCCAGTCCTCGTCGATGGCCTCCCGCACGCGGCGGGTGGTCTCGGCGTCGGCGTTGTCCAGCACGTCGCAGTGGTAGTACGTCCACAGCGTCGTCGGCACGCTGCGGAACGGGACGGGGGCGTTGAGCTTGCTCCACCCCTCGTAGGTCCAGATCTTCTCCTGCCCGACGTAGTGGTCCAGCCCGGTTCCCTGACGGCCGATGTGGCCGGTCAGCGTCACGAGCAGCTGGATCGCCCGGTTGCCGAGGTCGTTGTGGTACCAGTCGTTGACGCCCTTCCCGTGGATGATCTTCCCGCGCTCGGCCTCGGCGAACTCCCGGGCGATCTCCTGGTGGGTCTGTCGGCCGACGCCGGTCTCCTCGTTGACGAACTCCGGCGTGTACGTCGACAGCTCCTCGCGGAGCCGGTTCCACACCGACCGGACGGCGACGGAGCCGTCCGTCGTCGACACGGTCCGGTCGACGGCGAGCTGCGGGTCGAAGTCGAGTTCGATGCTGGCCGTCTCGTCGTGCTGGCCGTCGCGTGCGCCGAGCGATCCCGGCGCGGCGCGCAGGTCGCCCTCGGCGTCGACCATGAGGAACACGTGGTTGGGCCTGTCAGCGTCGACGGAGACGCCCGGGACCTCGTCGGCCCGCAGGAACTTCCCGGTGTCCTCGCGGACGAGCAGCGGCATGTCGGTCTGCTCCTTGAGGTGGGCCTCGTCATACAGCCCCTCGTCGACGATGGTCCGGGCCATCCCCAGCGCCAGCGCGGGGTCGCTGCCCGGGTCCGGGCCGATCCACTCGTCGCAGTGGATCGCCGTCTGGGAGTAGTCGGAGAACACGCCGACGCGCTTGGTGCCGTTGTACGCGGCTTCGAGGAAGTACTTCGCGTCCGGGATCCGAGTGACGTTGATGTTCGAGCCCCACGCGATGATGTAGTCGGCGTGGTACCAGTCGGCGCTCTCGGCGTTGTCGGTCTGGGTTCCCCAGGTGATCGGCTGGCCCGGCGGCAGGTCCGAGTACCAGTCGTAGAAGGAGTGGCCGACGCCGCCGAGCAGGCTGGTCAGCCGGCTGCCGCTGCAGTACGACACCGGCGACATGGCGGGGATCGGCGTGAACGCGCTGATCGCGTCGTACTCCTCGTCCTGCACCGCGTCGATGACCTCCTCGGCGATCTCCGTCAGCGCCTCGTCCCAGGAGATGCGCTCCCATTTCCCCTCGCCGCGCTCGCCGGTCCGGCGGAGCGGGTGCAGGACGCGCTGGTCGGCGTTGACGTAGTCCGAGTAGCAGGCCCCCTTCTGACAGCCGCGGGGGTTCGGGTCCGGCGAGTCCTCGTCGAACTGCGGGTAGTCCCCGGCCTGTGACTCGCGCCACACCTGGCCGTTGCGGACGTACACCTCCCAGGAGCAGGAGCCGGTGCAGTTCACGCTGTGGGTCGAGCGGGCCGTCGAGTCCCAGTCCCACTCCTCCCGGTAGAGGTCCTCCCAGTCGCGGTAGGGGTACGAGCCGATCGGGTCGTCGACGACCTCCAGCCCGTCCATGCCGCCGAACTCCTGTCCTAACCCGACCCCGGTCGCGCCGACCGCGGCGGCGGTGCCGATACCCTTCAGGAAGTCCCGACGGTCGATCGAGCCGTCGGCGGCCGTCCTGTCGTGGTCGTTGTCGTGTTCACTCATTGTCGATGATAACGGTCGTGAGGCCGCACGCGACGCCCAGCGCCGCGAGCGCGATGCCGGTCGGCGTCGAGCCGCCGGCCTCCAGCCCGGCGGCGATCAGACCGACGCCGAGTAGTTTCGTGATCCGGTCCACCCAGCGGTACTGCCGCGCGGAGAGCGCCACGTCGTCGCTCGGGCCGGGCGCGCTCATCGGTCTCCCCCCTCGTCGTTGCTCGCGTCGTCAGTCGTACTGTCGGTCACCCCGTCGGTGGCGTCGACGGGCGACTCCGCCGCCGCGTCGCTCGCCGACCCATCCGCTGCGGGTTCGTCTGCTGACCCCTCGCCTGCCGGCGCGTCGTCGCCGAAGCCGCCGAGCCCGGCGTACACGGTCAGCCCGGCGGCGAGCGGCCCGGCGAAAAGCGCCGCGATGAAGTACGGTTTCAGCTCGGCCGTCGTCATCCCGAGGATGTCGGCGACGATGATGTCCATCCCCGCCAGCGAGGCCAGCAGGATGAACACGACGCCGGCGACGCCGACGGCCGTCTGGAACGGCCGTTCGATGGGGTCGGCCGCGAAGTGGACCGGCTCCTCCTCGTAGTCGATAAAGGGCCAGACGGCGACCACGCCGAACACCAGCCCCGTCAGGACGATGCCGCCGATGAACTCGGAACTGCCGTGGACCCCGAGCAGGTCGAAGCTCATCCAGGCGGGGACGAGCTTCAGGAACCCGTACCCCCACATCAGGAACCAGTCGGGCATGATGAGCGACGGCGTCGACGCGGGGTCGTTGGGCCCGTACTGTGCGACGTTGTGGACCGGCAGGAACCCCGCCAGCAGCGACAGCGTCGCGAGCGTCAGGAAGAACACGACGGCGCTGACCGCCGCCTGGTTCGGGAACGCCGGCAGGCCGGCGACGATGCTGTCGTCGTCCCGGTCGACGCGCTCGACGCCCGCCCCGTCGGCCGCGACGCCGGTGGCGTCGTCGTCCGCCCGACGCTCCGGCCCCGGCAGGTCCTCGTCCCGCTGGGCCTCGGTGTGTTTCTGTCGGATGAGGATGGCCATATGCAGCCCGAGGAGGCCCGCGATGACCAGCGGCAAGACGAGGACGTGCAGGAAGTAGAACCGCGGTATCGTGGCGCTGGACGGGAAGTTCCCGCCGAAGACGAGATACGCCGCCGTCTCGCCGACGATGGGGATCGAGAGCGCGACGTTGTAGCCGATCCCGACCGCAGTGCTGGCGAACTCGTCGAAGGGGAGCGCGTAGCCGGTGTAGGCGGCGAACATCGAGGTGCCCGCCAGTGCGGTCCCGACGAGCCAGTTGACCTCGCGGGGGTTGCGGTACGCGCCGGTGAAAAACACCCGCAACATGTGCAACGCCATGGAGGCCACGAACAGGTGGGCCGCCCAGTGGTGCATCCGCCGGATCAGCATCCCGAAGGGCACGTCGTACGTGATGTTGAGGACGCTGGCGAACGCTTCGGGGATCTCCTCGCCCTGATACTCGGCGACGCTGCCCTCGTACTCCACGTCGCTGGTCGACGGCTCGAAGAAGAAGCCGAGGAAGATCCCTGTCAGGACGAGCACGAGGAAGCAAAACAGCGCGACCTCCCCGAGCAGGTACGAGTCCTCGGCCGGGAACGCCTTGCCCAGGAACGACTTCGACCGTTCCAGCCCGAGCCGGTCGTCGAACCAGCCGTAGAGGCGCTCGATGCGGCTCATCCTCCACCCCCGGGGCCGACCGACCCCTCGAAGTCGCCCGTGGCGATCAGATGACCCTCGCTGGACAGCGTGATCGGGAGCTGGGGCAGCGCCCGCGGCGGCGGCCCGCCGGTGACGCTGGCTCCGGTCAGCGGATCGAACCGCCCCGAGTGACAGGGACAGACCAGCGTCTCGCCCTGCCGGTCGGCGACCATGCAGCCGGCGTGGGTGCAGACCTTGGAGTAGGCCGCGTAGCCGCCGACGGTGAACTCCATGTTGGTCCCCTCACCGTACTGGTCCTCGCCGAACCGCACGAGCAGCGTCGGCGCGTCGCTGATCCCGGGGTGGCTCTCGGGGAACACCGTGAGCTGTTCGCCCTCGGCGAGGCGGCCCTCCGTGACGCGCTCGCCCTCCCCGTCGACGAGCGCGACGCCGTCGGAGTACACCGGGCCGGTGTAGCTGCGCTCGAACACCTGCGTGAGGCTGACGACCGGGGCCGCGAGGCTGGCGACGGCCGTCAGGCCGCCGATGGTCGCGAGCGCCTTCGCGTAGTCGCGCCGTGCGATCTCGGCACGGTCGTCCCGCCAGAACTCCTGGTAGATGCTCGGCGATTCGGCCGGACCGCCGGCACACTCGCAGCCGTTGCCCGCCGCGCCGGACTCCGGTAGCGAGCCGACCCGTGGGGCTTCCTCGTCCGTGCCGTCGGCGTGGTCGTCGCCGGTCATCGGTGATCCCTCCGTTCGGCCACCTCGACGTGGGGCATGAACCAGGCGTAGTACGACACCGTCAGCCCGGCCAGCGACATGAACATGCCGAACGCGTAGATCCCGAAGTACTGCGTCCGGGCCAGCGTGAGGTACTCGCCGGTAAACAGGGCGGCGAAGGTGATCGTCAACACGGTCAGCGTCCCCATCGCGATCAGGCCCTCGATAGCGTCGCTCGCGGGGACGTACTCCACGATCCACCGGTCCTCCGTCTCCAGCCACGAGAACGTCGCTCTGCCCCCGTCAGCGGCGGTCTCGGGCACGTCGCCGTCGCCACTCCCCTCGGCCGGGGCCTGCGTCGCTCCCCGGGACGGTCTGGCGGCGCGGTTCATGAACCGGTGGAAGAACGCCAGCACACCCAGCAGGACCAGCAGCGCCACCCAGACGATGACGCCGACCTGGCTCGGGGAGAGCTTGTTCGGCGTGTCGACGAAGCCGTCGAGCGGCCGGATCTCGCTGACGCTACCGTCTATCTGGACCTCCTCGCTCGGCGGTTCCCCCTGGCTCGCGACGTACCAGGTCGGGAGCAGGAACGCCGAAACGACGAGGACCACGACCAGCGTTCCCCGTCTCATCGGACATCACGTCCACTCGGTCGCTCGCGTGTATTCGTACGTCGTATCATGGTACGGATCACGGGAGGATCGTTCCCCGACGATCAGGACAGTTGGTGCCACTTTGGTAAATATTGTCACCCGAACACTGTTCGGGATTTTATTAACAGGTGGAGATCAGGGCCGTCACCCACGATACGGGCCCGAATAGCTCCGGGATCTCTCCGCTGCCGGCCGCCCGATCCGGAGGATACCTGTGTCGACTGACCCGTTGCGCACGGACCGTCTCGTTCTCGGCTACGCCCGTTGCTCGACGAGGCGGGTTTCTTCGCCAGCTACCGATACCGGACGTCGACCCATACGCCGTCTCCCGTGTCGGGGTCGACGGCGAGGCGGACCTGCTCGACGAGCGAATCGTGGACGCAGTCCCGCCAGACCGCCATCTCGCGCTCGTGGTACGTCGCCACGGTTTCCTCGTCGACGCCGTCCCCGTGGTCGGTGCGGGCGGCGCGCCGCGACCCCTCTCTGGTCGGGATCCGAACCGTGGTCCGTTCGGGGTCGTCGCCCCGGTAGTTCTCCACGAACAGCGTCGGTGACAGGTCACACGGCGTCGAGTCCGGCGTCGGCGTGGCGACGGGCCCGTCACGCTCGTGCAACTCCGCGCGAACGTCGCCGTCGAACGGCGGCGCGACGCGGAGGACGTGCCGACGGCTCTCGGCGTCCTCGTCCCGGTTGCGCTCGAAGGCGGCGATGATGTCCGCGGGGTCGACGACGACCGCTTCGATCCCTGCGGTCGTGGCGTTGCGGTGGGCCATGCGAGTGCAGTCGTGCCACTCCCCCTTGATAGCTCCCCTGTGTCGGTCGGCTCGGCACACACCGCCCGCTGCCTTCAGGCTGACCCCACGCGGGGTCAATCGCCCGCGGGCTTCACACCCAGTATCTCGAACTGCGCTCCGCCCGCCTCGCTCTCCGTTATCGAGAGATCCCAGCCGTGCGCCTCCGCGATCTGGTCCACGATCGAGAGCCCGTATCCCGTCCCGTCCTCGCGGCTCGAGTACCCGTGTTCGAACACCTCGGTCCGGGCGGACTCGGGGATCCCCGGGCCGTCGTCGGCGATGTAGAACCCGCCCGGAAGCGTCCCGACCCGGACCGTGACCCCGCTTCCGCCGTGTTCGACCGCGTTGCGGAACACGTTCCCGAGGAGGTCGTGTAACCGGCTCCGGTCGGCCTCGACCGTGCCGAGGTCCGACTCGACGACCAGGGTCGCATCGCCCGTGTCGGTGTTCCGCCACGAGTCGCGGACACAGTCCTCCACGTCGACCGTCTCCGTCGCGCCGATGGACTGCCCGTCCTTCGAGAGGGTCAACACGTCGTCGACGAGCGTATCGATCTGGTCTAGCGCCTCGGCGACCCTGTCGACCTCCGGCACGTCGTGTTCCGCCTGTACCAGTTCCGTGTACCCCCGGGCGACCGACAGCGGGTTTCTGATGTCGTGAGCGAGGAGGTCCGCGAACTGGTCCAGTCGCTCCTTCTGGTCGTGAAGCTGGTCCTCGCGCCGTCTGCGCTCCGAGATGTCGCGGATGATGCCGGTGAAGAACTGCTCGCCGTCGTGTTCGTGCTCCCGGAGGCTTATCAGCGTCGGCACCTCGTGGCCGTCCTTGTGGAGCGCCGGAAGCTCGATCCCGTCCCAGTCGATGTTTCGGTCCCCTGTCTGTACGTACGCTTCGAGCGCCTCGGCGTGGACCGGGCGGAGCCGCTCCGGGATGATCTTCATCTTCGAACTCCCGACGAGTTCCTCGGGTTCGTAGCCGAGGATCCCCTCGACGGCGGGGTTCGCGTAGACGATCCGGCTCTCCGCGTCGATCGTCAGCATCCCCTCCGCGGCGTGCTCGACCAGGGTCCGGTAGAACTCGTCGTTGTCCCCCGGTAACGTTCCCGGCTCCATTCGTTGTATCCAACTCCGTACGAACTCGTTCAGTATAGCTCTGCTGGTATCCTTCCCGGTTGTTCACGCCGGTGTGGGCCGACGCCGGTCACTCGCACGCGGGGACCGAAAGGTGAAGGGTCGTGCCACGGGACTCGCCGGTCGAGACGTCGAACTCGCCGCCGACCTTGTTGATCACCCAGTAGATGAGCCAGAGTCCCAGCCGGTCGGCGTGGTTGAGTGGGGTCTCGCCGCCGCGGAGGACCTCCACCTCCCGGTCCGGGATCCCCGGGCCGTCGTCCGTGATGTCGATGTCGACCCAGCCGTCGGCCCGGCTGTCGACTGCGATCTCGACCGACGGCTCGGGGTCGTCGTTGTGTTCGACGGCGTTCTCGACCGCCTCCCTGACGGCCGTCATCAGCCCCGTCACGGCGACCTCGGTCGGTCCGTCCTCGGGGAGCGTCACGTCGAACGCCGCGTCCGGATAGCGGTCGTCGAAGGCGCTCACCAGCATCGCCAGCCGTTCGTCGAGGCGGATCGGGTTCGTGCTCTCCCCCGGCGCGGACACCGCGTCGATCTTCTGAACCGCTTCGGCCAGGCCCATGAGTTCCCGCGTCGCCTTCTCTATCTCGACGACGTACTCCGACGGCTCCCCGTCGCCGTCGGAGCGAAGCATCGACGTGTACCCCTCGATGACGTTCATCTTGTTCCGCAGGTTGTGGCTGAGGACCCGGTTCAGCACTTCGAGCCGCCGCTCACGGATCTTCCGGTCGGTGATGTCGACCTGAAAGCCGACGAAGTTCCGGACGCCGCCGTCCCCGTCGTGGATCGGCGCGATGCTGAGCCTGTTCCAGAACTTCTGGCCGTTCTTCCGGTAGTTGAGGATGTCGACCGAAACCGACTGACGGCTGTCGATGGCCTCCCGGATCGTCGCCCGCGTCTCGGGGTCCGTCTCCTCGCCCTGCAGGAACCGGCAGTCCTCGCCGACCCTGCCCGTGCTGTAGCCGGTCAGCTCCCTGAACTGGTCGTTCGCGTACACCAGCGGGTTGTCGCCCGGTCCCGGTTCGGTGATGGTGATCCCGATCGGCGCTTCGTCCATCGCCCGCTCTTTCAGTTTGAGGTCCTCGACCGTCCGCTCCAGTTCCGCCTCGCGCTCGGCGAGTTCGGCGGCGGTCCGCCGGCGCTCGACCAGGTTCCCGATACGGGAGAGCAGCGCCGTCCGCTTCACCGGGAGTTCGATGACGTCGTCGACGTACTGCCACGCCTCCGTCTTCGATACGTTGCCCGACTCCTCCCCCACAAGCAGTACGAACGGGAGAAACACCGCTTCACCGGTGTCGCGCCGGGACTGGACGGTTCCGGCGACCCTGTCGAACTCGTGGGCGTCGAAGATACAGCAGTCGTACGCCGTCTCGAGCGTCGCCACGTCGGTCGTCGTTTCGACCTCGTACCGTTCCCCGAGCGTGTCGACCAGCAGGCTCCGGTCCCGGCCGGGCCGCATGAACAACAGAACGCCGGGTTCGTCGCCGGCCGGGCTGTCGTCACCGGATCGGATATCCGCCGTCGTGGCGTCCCTGTCCGGTGACATTCGTTGTACCTATCCCCGTTTACTTCTTAAGCATTGTCCATTTATATGTCCCCCCCGATAACGTACGCGCACGATGTCACGGACCGGCCGGCTGTCGACGGGCGTTGCGGGCTTGGACGAGATCCTTCAGGGCGGATTCATCCCCGACCGGAGCTACATGCTCCGGGGACCGGCCGGGAGCGGCAAGACGATCCTCGGCCTGCACTTCCTGGCGGCGGGGATAGACGACGGCGAAACGGCGCTGTTCATCAATCTGGAGGAGGACCTCGACGACCTGCGGGCAAACGCCGCGGCGCTCGGGTTCGACACGGAGCCGATCGAGTTTCTGGACCTGAGTCCGTCGGCGGACGTGTTCACGGAGGACCAGTCCTACGAGGTGTTCAGCGCCTCCGAGGTCGAACAGGAGCCGCTCACCGGAAAGATAGTCGACGCTGTGTCCGAGACCGACCCCGACCGGGTCGTCGTCGACCCGGTGACGCAGCTCCGGTATCTCACGTCCGGCGACTACCAGTTCCGCAAGCAGGTCGTCGGGTTCATGCGCTTCCTCAAGGACCAGGGGGCGACCGTCGCGTTCACCGTTCAGGACACCGACAGCCTGCCGACGGACGACCTGGAGTTCATCACTGACGGGACGATCCGGCTCGACAATACGCCGTACGGGAAGACGATCCGGGCACCGAAGTTCCGCGGGTCGGCGACCCGGAGCGGCGAACACGCCTACCGGGTCACGGACGACGGCATCGAGGTGTACCCCGCGCTGGAGCCGAGCCGCCACGACCGGGAGTTCCGATCCGAACAGATCTCATCCGGGGTGCCCGAGGTCGACGAACTCCTTCACGGCGGTATCGCGCGGGGAACGGTCAGCGTCATCAGCGGGCCCACCGGCGTCGGCAAGACGACGCTCGGGACGCAGTTCATGAAGGAGGCCGCCGGGCGCGGCGAGCGGTCGGTGATCTACCTGTTCGAGGAGAACCGGGAGACGTTCCTCGCTCGCTCGAAGGCGGTCAACATCCCGGTCGACGAGATGATCGAACGCGGGAGCCTGCAGGTGCGGGAGATCGAACCGATCGACCGGTCGCCACAGGAGTTCGCCCGGATGGTGCGCGACGAGGTCGAAACGGAGGGCGCGGACATCGTCATGGTCGACGGACTGGCCGGCTATCGGCTGACCCTGAGCGGGGACGACGAGACGTTGCTCCAGCGACTCCACAGGCTGGGCCGCTACCTCAAGAACATGGGCGTCACGACGGTGTTCATCGACGAGACGCGGAACATCACCGGGGAGTTCACCGCGACCGAGGACAACATCAGCTACCTCGCGGACAACATCGTGTTCCTGCGGCATCTCGAACTCCAGGGCGAACTGCGGAAGGCGATCGCCGTGCTGAAAAAGCGCACCAGCGACTTCGAGCGCACGCTCCGCGAGTACGAGATCACCGAACACGGGATCAAGGTGGGCGAGCCGCTGACGGGGATGCGAAACATCCTGAGCGGCACCCCCGAACTGGTCGACGAGGACCGGCCGTCGGACCGGTAGCAGCGGTCCACGCTCCCGCGTGACTACTCGCCGAGGTACGCGACCGCGTCGAGTTCGACGCGCACGTCGCCGGGGAGCCGGGCGGCTTCGACGCAGACCCTCGCCGGCGGATCCCCCGGGAAGCGCGCCCCGTACGCCGCGTTGACGCGGTCGTAGTCGTCCAGGTCGGTGAGATACACCGTCACCTTGACCACGTCGTCGAGCCCGTCGCCGCCGGCCGCCCTGACGACGCCCACGATGTTGTCGAGCACCTGCTCGGTCTGTGTCTCGATGTCCCCCTCGACCTCCTCGCCGGTGTCCGGGTCGACCGGGCCGTAGCCGGAGACGTACAGCGTGTCGCCGGCCCGGACGCCCTGGGAGTATGGGTTGTCGTTGCTCGGCGCGTCGTCCGTGCGGATGCGTTCGGTGTCGCTCATGGGTGGAGTCGGGCCGGAGGGCGTTCAGGCCGACTGCGTGTCGGCGGTCGCGTGCTCGACGGCGTCGGCGATCACGTCCAGCGCGGTGTCGGCCAGGTCCCGCGTGAGCACCAGCGGCGGGAGCAGTCGGAGGACGTTGCCGTGCCGGCCGGCCGTCCAGACGAGGACGCCGTGCTCGAAGCAGTACTGCTGGATCGCGTCGACGGCGTCGCCGTCGGGCGCGCCCTCGCCGTCGACGAACTCCGCGCCGATGAACAGCCCCTTGCCGCGGACCTCGCCGAGGCGGGGGTTGCTCTCGCCGATCGCCCGCAGGCGAGCGCGGATGTGGTCGCCGAGGTCGCGGGCGTGTGCCAGCAGGTCGTGTTCCTGCACGTACTCGATGGTGCGGGTCCCGGCCCGCATGGCGACGACGTGGCCGCGGTAGGTGCCGGCGTGGTCGCCCGACCCCCACGTGTCGAGTTCCTCGCGGTACATCGTCGCGGACAGCGGGAACCCGGTGCCGCCCAGCGCCTTCGCCGAGGTCATGATGTCCGGCGTGACCCCCTCCCAGTCGCAGGCCCACCACTCGCCGGTGCGGCCCATCCCGCTCTGGATCTCGTCGAACATCAGCGGGAGGTCGTTGTCGTCGGCGATGTCGCGCAGCCCCGACAGGAACCCCTCCGGAGGGGTGACGACGCCGCCCTCGCCCTGGATCGGCTCGACGAAGATGCCCGCCGGGTTGGCGAGGCCGCCGTACGGGTCCTCGACGATCTCCTTGACCTCCTCCAGCGCGTGCTCGACCGCGGCGTCCGGCTCCTTGTCCTGCCGGAACGGGAAGGGGTACGGCGCGTGGACCGTCTCCGGCAGCAGCGGCGTGTAGTCGTCCTTGAACCCCTTGTTCGACGTGATGCTCATCGCGCCGCTGGTCGCGCCGTGGTACGACCCGCGGAAGGCGATCAGGCCGTCGCCGCCGGTGTTGTACTTGGCGAGCTTGATCGACGCCTCGACGGCGTCGCTGCCGGTCGGACCGCCGAACACGACGCGGTTGTTGTCACGGAGGCCAGCGGGCGCGATCTCGTTCAGCTTCTCGATCAGGTCGAGGCGAGCCTCGCTCGGGAAGTCGACCGTGTGGACGAGCTTGTCCGCCTGCTCGTGGACGGCCTCCAGCACGTACGGGTTCGCGTGCCCCACGTTCAGCACGCCGATGCCCGCGAACATGTCGATGTAGGTGTTGCCGTCGGCGTCGCGCACCGTCGCGCCCTTGCCCTCCTCGAACGCGACCGGGATGTCCTCGGGGTAGGCGACCGCGCTGCTGTCTATCTCGCGCTGCCGTTCGAGCAGCCGCCGGGACTCCGGCCCGGGCACGCTGCCGACGTTCGGTGCGTCGTCGTAGTGAAGGTCCGCTATCGGTGGTCCTGCCGTCATACCCGACACCATGTGGAACGGTAATAAATAGTTTGTCCACGGAAAGTACGTGTGTTGTACACAGATACTGATATTCACAGCGGTGACCGACACCGACCTGCTCCGGACGCCCGTCCGGGTCGGAACCGACAACGTTATTTTGATTTAGGCTGGCCTAAAATGTATGGAGCAGTGCAGGCACGATCGCTCGACGAACGTCCCCGCAGCCGACGGCGGGTGAGACCCGTGGAACTGTCGAGGAGACGCCGTCCCGACCCGGCGTGGACGCGTTCGGCCACTGAACGTCCCCGTGTTCGCGGGCGTTTCGGAAACGGAGGGGAGCCATGGTCGGCATGACGCTCGTCGATATCAGGGACCACATCGAGTCGCTCGCCAGCGAGGACGGCGAGTACTACGTTCTCTGTGGCCGGACCGGCGAACGGCCGGTCCCGGCCGCCGGGGAGCGGTTCGCCGACCGAGCGACCGCGCGCAGCGCCGCCCGGGCGACCGAACAGTACCGGACGGCGCTCCGCCGGTACGACCCGCAACTCCCCTTCTACGACCTGATCGTCTGTCAGGATACTGGACCTCTGACCGACGTGGCAGGGTCGCGACGCGACCGGAATTCGGACGGCGGGACGCCGCTGGACCGCGCCGATGGCCGGTCCGCGGGCACTGCCCGCCGACGCCTCGTCGAGTTCTCCCACCGTGTCGCCGGGGCCGTGTTCGAGACGCTGTCGGACGCCGGCCACGACGCCGTCGAGCGGGCGGTCATGGACGCGTACTTCGACCTCGCGGAGACGACCCCCGACTCCGACGACCTCTGTCTGTGCCTGCTCGAAAGCATGGCGACCGAGCTCGACCGGCGGCTCCCCCCTTCCGAACAGGCGGAGCTCCTGTCGGCGGCCGCCGCCCGGTTGCCGTCACCCGAATCACGGGAGCGACCGGTTTCGGCGGTGCTCGCGTCGCTGGCGGAATGTGGCCTGCTCGACGGTCACGGGCAGTCTACTGCGACGGCGGATTCCGGCGACGGCCTGGGTCCGGTCGTGCTTTGGCTGTCCGAGTACGCCCTCTCCCCGCAAGACGGCCGGCTCCCCGTACTGCCGATCGTGCTCGAACTCCGCCGCCACCGGCCCGACCGGGACCCGGTGTCGGTCCGGGCCGCCGCCGTCGACGACGGGTGGCAACTGACGCTCCGCCGGGCAGGCGAGTCCGAGTCGGACGGGTTCGCCAGCGCCCCGATCGGGTCGGTGGAGTAGCCGCTAGTCGGCCGTCGCGAGGTCCGGGAGCAGCCGGTCGCCGACCGCGAGCACGAGCACCGCGCCGACGAGATCGAAGAGGAGGTCGAGGGCGGTGTCGGTCCGCCCGTACGTCACGAGTATCGGTTCGACGCCGAGGCGGTCGGCCGTGGCGTGGATCCCGTACTCGGCGAGCTCCCACAGGATGCCACAGCAGGCGACGGCGGCGATGACCCGGGGGCGGGGGTCACGGCCCGTGCGACGGCAGATAGCGAACACGGCGCCGCCGAGGATCGTCGCGGAGTGGGTGTGTGTGAGGTGGTCCCACCACCCCACGTCGTCGTACGGCCCGAGCATGCCGACGGCGTGCGTGACCATCGCAGTATCGACGTACAGGCGCTGCCACGGCCGGAGTTCCAGCCCGTACGTCCGCTCCACGAAGTCGGTGAGGTAGGTACCGACGGCCGCGAGGACGGCGTTCGCGGCCGCACCGGGGTCCCGACGGCGGACGCCGACGAGAAAAACCGTCACGAGCGCGTATCGGATGCCCCGCTTTGCCGCGCGTTCAGTACCTGCCATTGTAGGGGATGCTCAGCCGAGATACATAGGGGTGTCGCGACAGAGACCGAAACCCCGGTTCCGGCGCTCGCCAGCTCCCGGCGACAGCCGAACCAGCCGTACCACGGCCGTTCCACGCGTTCCGATACCCGTCAGACGGGCGTTTTCACCACCGTCACCGGCTTTTCGGACAGCCGAGCGACGCGCTCGGCGACGCTGCCGAGCAACCGACGATACTCGCCGGACCGGTTCTTCGACCCGACGACCGTGAGATCGATGTCCGCCTCATCACCGTACGCGAGGATCTCCTCGTGCGGGGTGCCGTGTCGGATCTCCGTCTCCGTGTCGATTCCGGCGTCGTCGGCCCGGGCGACGATGGCCTCGACGGCGTCCCGCCCCGCCTCTTCGAGGGCGTGTTCGAGCCCCTCGAACTCGTGAACGTACTCGTCGCCGGGGTACGAGCTGTACGCGTCGGCGTCGACGACGTACAGCACGTGCAGTTCGGCATCGTACCGCCGGGCGGCGTCGATCGCGTGCTCGATCGCTCGGTCGACGCCGGCGCTCATGTCGGTGGGGAGAAGCAATCGGTCGTACATCACCTAGATCGTCTCACGGGAGCGTGATAAATCGGGGTGCCGTTCCACCGATCGGGGGTGTTCCACGATGGTGCGACCCGTCGGTCAGGCGTCCCGATAGCGCTCGGGGACGTACGGGAGCACGGGCCCCGGCAGGAGGCCAACGAGGGACTCGGCGAGCGCCGCGAGGGGCTTTCGGAGCAGGACGTAGAGCGCGGACACCGAGAGGAGCGCGACGGCGGCGGTAGTGGGGCCGTCTCCCGCTACGACCAGCGGGACCGCTGCGACACCGGCGAGTCCAAGGTCTTCGGGGGCACCGTCGTAGCGAATCCATCGGCGCGGCTCGATCCAGCGGCCGTGGTAGTGGCTGTAGACAGCCCGCTCGGAACTGGCTAGCCACGGCCGCAACTCCAGGCCGCCACCCGCGGCGTCGGTCACCGCGTGCAGTGCTGCGGCGGCGAGTCCCACGCCGAGTGCGACGGACGGATCCGACGGTGACGCGATCGCGAACCCGACCGCAGGGACGGTCGCGAGCGTCGCGTAGACGGGGTAGTGCAACGTCTTCCGGTGGCCGGCGTAGAGGTCGAGGTCGGGGGCCAGCCCGCCGGCGAGACCCGCCACGAACGCCGACGGCGCGTACTCCGGAGCGACGACGAGGACGGGGACGGCGAGCACCATTCCCCACAGCGCATGGGTCGTTGCCATCATCGTGACCTTTCGTAGAGGACGGGACGATATAATGGTTTCTCGTAAACCGCCCCGGAGCCGGAACTACGAGC
Source organism: Halostella salina (assembly GCF_003675855.1). NCBI lineage: Archaea > Methanobacteriati > Methanobacteriota > Halobacteria > Halobacteriales > Natronoarchaeaceae > Halostella > Halostella salina. Next base: position 93,908 of record NZ_RCIH01000008.1, read on the forward strand.
GGACCCGTATTCCCGCCGTCCCGGGCCGAGGAATCGCCCGCCGGTGCCGCGGAGCGTCGCCGGTGGCGTCTCCCCGCTCGGGGCAGCGAAATCGGATTCGAAACGGGAGTAGCGTCGCCACGACTCGATACCTGCAGGCGATGCCCCGGGGTATTCGGTCACTTCGACCACCGCGGCTGAACCGCCGACAGCGTCGGTCCCGAAGCTCAGCGGGCGGCCTCGACGTAGCCGGAAGCCTCGACCGCACGCTTTCTTTACACTGCCCCCCGAGGCCGGACTATGGAGACCGTGGACGCGGGCGGCGCGAGCATTCCGAAACTCGGCCTCGGAACCTGGCAGAACACCGGGGAGACGTGCACGGAGACGGTGCGGACCGCACTCGAACTGGGGTACCGGCACGTGGACACGGCCGAGGCGTACGACAACCAGGCGGCGGTCGGCGAGGGGATCGCCGCGTCATCGGTCGACCGCGAGAGCGTGTTCCTCACGACGAAAGTGTGGCGCTCGAACCTTCGGGGGGAGGAAGTCCGCGAATCCCTCCGCGGGAGCCTCGACGAACTCGGCGTCGACTACGTCGACCTCCTCCTGATCCACTGGCCCCATCCTCGCGTCCCCGTCGCCGAGACGCTCCAGGCGATGGCAGACCTGCGGGATGACGGGCTGGTTCGCCACATCGGCGTCAGCAACTTCACCCGGTCGCAGCTGCGCGAGGCGATGGCCGTCGCCGACGCCCCCATCGTCGCGAATCAGGTGCTGTACCATCCGTACAAGGACCAGTCGGCGCTCCGCGAGTACTGTGTCGAAAACGACGTTGCGCTGACCGCGTACAGCCCGCTTGCCAGGGGCAGCGTGCTCGACGACGACCTGCTGGCGCGGATCGGCGAGCGATACGACAGCACCGCCGCGCAGGTCGCGCTCCGCTGGCTGGTCCAGCAGGACGGCGTTGTCGCTATCCCGAAGTCCACGAGCCGCGACCACCTGCAGGAGAACCTCGCGGCGTTCGAGATCTCCCTTACCGACGCCGAGATGGCGCGGATCGACGACCGCAGCGGTAGCCTCGGCGTCCGACTCCGCAACCGCCTCCCGTCGCTCGTGCGCCGCCTCCCGCTCTGAGCCCTCCCTTGAGACTTCGTTCGGCAGCGTTCTGTGGTTCCGTCCGGTGTTCGGACCCGGTATCGGCGGCTCCCCGCGGCCGGTCGCTTCCCGGACGGGTCCCGGCAGAGTGTGTCAACGAATATCGCACAAACACTAAGTGAGCGGTACGACACTGTGGGAACATGCATCCGGGTCCCGACCGATCGGCTTGTGATTCAAGCCACCAGTCCCGGCGCCCGACCGACACGAGTTCCTTTTCTGCGCAGTTTAAATTTTTCACATTTTTCACATCTAAACTGGCGTAGACTGCCACAGCGCGGGTGACCGCCCGCGCCCGGGCAGAAAACGTCAGTCGTGGCCCAGCCCCGGAGTCCTCCGACTGCGCCGTTCCGGCAGGGCCGAAGGTTATCGCACTGATCTACCACCAGCTACGACATCCCACCCACCACCAATGAACGCAGAAAACACGCAGGAGAACCGAGACGTACGATCACCGTCGACGCCGGACACGAACACCCCCCGCGACCGGGCCGCCGAACGCGTGGTGAACCGGTCGATCCGGGTGTTGCTCGACTCCAACGCCTCCCACCGGTGTGACCACTGCGGCGAGGAGATCAACGAAGGAACCCGGTACCGAAACGTCACCGTCCGTGAACGTCCCGGCGAGATATCGGACTACGCGTTCTGCAACGAGGAGTGTCTCTCCGCCGGGTTCGTCTGATCGGGTTCCGCGACGCCGACCCGGCTACTCCCCGCCGATCAGTCGCGACACCGCTCCGCCGACCGCGAAGACGATGCCGACCGGTCCGAGCGCGTTGGCGAACCGCTTGAACGCGGCGGTCAACCCCGGCTGGTCGTCGGCGGGTCCGAGGAACACGAGGTACGGTTCCTCCGCCGCTCCGTAGACGGCCATCTCGCGCCCCTTCTCGGAGTAACACGTGTCCAGCACGTCGATGAGACCGACCTCCTGCAGGTTCTCGATGTGGTACGAGACGCTCTGGACCGACGTGTCGAGTTCGGCCGCCACGTCGGTCGCCGTCCGCGGTTCATCATTCAGCGCCCGGAACACCGCTCGACTCGTGTCCGAGGACAGCGTCGCGAGGACTTCGTCCGTCCGGTCGTCGTCGATGCACAGCAGTTTTGGATCCTCGTTTCGATCGATCGCAACGTCCGATTCCGTGGGCAACAGCCCTGACATGATCCGATTAGTTCGATCAACAGCCGAGGGCCGTTTATGGGTTCGGGAGGCTCAAAACTCGTTTTCACCGACCGCAGTCCCCTGGTTCCGTCCGCCCGTCCCGTCGGCACGATGACGGTGGACACGATACGGCGGCGCGACGCGGCCGACGGCTGTGGCTGTGTCAGGTGTCGCGACCTCGACGCGGCGGTCGTCCGGCACTCCGTCGCCGACGACGTCTGGTGGACGGTCCGGCTCCTGCAGCGACACCCTTCCGTCCCCGTCATCGTCGTGGGACTGGTGGCCGGAATGGCCGCGATCAAGCCCGTCACGGCGTCAGTCGAGCCGTCGACGGGGCCGGCGAGCTGGATCGGCGCGCCGGCCCACACCGCGCTCGCCGTCCTGCTGCTCGGCGTGTTCCTCCGGGGGTACGTCGGTGCAGTCGTCGCCGGCGAGTTGACCGGCCACCGGCCGAGCGTTCGCGACGCACTGGCACACACCGGTCGACGGGGGGTCCCGCTGTTCGCGACGGTCCTCGCGATACTGCTCGTCCTGCTGCTCGCGTTCGTGCTTGCGATCGCCGTCGTCTCGCTCCTCGTGTTTCAGGTCGGCCTGCTGGGGCCGGGCGTGTTCGACGGGCTGACGCCGACGCTGCTGTTCGGTTCGATCCTGGCGGTCGTGTTCTACAAGTGCTGGATGGCCCCGGACGTCTGCGTCGTCGGCGGCACGGGACCGGTGACCGCGCTCCGGGTCAGCTGGCGGGTCACGACCGCACACTGGCGACGGGTGTGTGTCCTCCTTCTGAGCTTCGTCGTTTCGGTCGGGGGACCGCCGGCCGTCGCCGCCGCGCTCGCGGCTCTCGGCGGTGGGTCCGTTTCCGCCGTCCCGGGGACGAATGTCCTCGTCGACCTCTGGCAGTGGCTGTCGACCGTCGTCTGGTACGGCGTCGGGGTTCAGGTGTACGCCCGGTCCACCGTCGACTGACCCGGCCGCACGCCCGTCGTTCAAAATCGGTTTTGAGCTTACGGTACCGCTACTTCCACCGACACCCACGATCCGGGTGATGACGGACCGAACACCGGCAATCGAGACCCACGAGCTGACGAAACGGTATCCCGACGGGACGCTCGCGGTCGACGACCTCGACCTGTCCGTCGCCGCCGGCGAGGTGTACGGCTTCCTCGGCCCGAACGGGGCCGGCAAGTCGACGACGATCGACGTGCTCGTCGGCGTGCTGGAGCCGACCGCCGGCTCCGCGACGGTCCTCGACCGCGACGTGGCGACCGACTCCCGCGCAGTTAGGTCATCGACGGGGCTCCTGCCGGGGGAGTTCGGGCTGTTCGAGCAGTTGACCGCACGGGAGCACGTCCGGTTCGCGCTGGACTGCAAGCGCGCGTCCGGCGAAGCAGCCGCGCTGCTGGACCGCGTCGGTCTCGCCGACGCGGCCGACAGGCGGACGAAGGGGTTCTCGACCGGGATGCAGCGCCGGCTCGCGCTCGCGATGGCGCTCGCCGGCGACCCGGACCTGCTGATCCTCGACGAGCCGACGCGTGGCCTGGACCCCAACGGCGCTCGGGAGGTGCGGTCGATCGTCCGCGAGGCGGCCGCGCGCGACACGACCGTCTTCTTCTCCAGCCACAGCATGTCCCAGGTGGAGGCGGTCTGTGACAGGGTCGGCGTCCTCCGTGACGGTCGGCTGGTCGCCGAGGGCACCGTCGACACCCTGATCGGGGAACTGGACGACCGGCGGCTGGTCGTTACCGTGGACCGTGTCTCGGACGACCTCGCCGACCGGCTCGAACGCGTCGATGCCGTTTCGGGGGTGTCCATCGAGGACCGGGACGTCATCGTGTCGCTGACCACGACTCGGGGGAAAGCCGCGGTCGTCGACGCCGTCGAGTCAGCGGGCGCGGCGGTCGTGGACATCGGCGTGCGCGAGCCGTCGCTGGCGGACGTCTTCGCGGCCGCGACGACCGACGGCGGGGCAGGGACGGAGGCCGCCGCCGACGAGCCTGACCGGGCATCAGCGAACGCGGAGGGTGACGCATGAACTGGCGCTACGTCGCCCGCACCGACCTGCTCGGACTCTGTCGCTCCCGACTCCTGTGGCTGGCGACTGCCGTCGTGGGGATCCTGTGTGCGGCCGGTGCGGCCGTTCCGTCCCTGGTCAGGGAGGACCCGGCGTACACGCTCGGGGTCGAGACCCTGTTCATCGCCCTCGGAACCGTCGTTCCGTTCGTCGCGCTCGGGCTAGGGTACCGTGCGGTCGTCGGCGCGCGGGAGTCCGGAACGATGCGGTTCCTGCTCGGCCTCCCCAACCGGCGACTGGACGTGGTCGTCGGCCGCGTGCTCTCGCGTGTCGCGGCCACGCTCGCCGTCGTCGCCGTCGGCGGCGCTGCCGGACTCGTGGCGCTCGTGGCGCTCTACGACGGGACCGCGCTCGCCGGCCCCCTCGTCGTCGTGCTCGGTCTCGCCACGATGGGCGTCGTCTACGCCGTCGTCGGCGTGGCGATCTCCGCGAGCGTCGGGTCGAGCACGAAAGCCGTCGGCGGGGCCTTCGGCGCGTACGCCCTCCTGTTTTTCCTCTGGGAGCGGATTCCGCAAGCCGTGTACTGGCTCGTCGAAGGGACCGTTCCCACGGGCGGGACGCGTCCGGCCTGGTTCGCGCTGCTGCAGCGGCTGAACCCGGGCGCGGCGATCGGGGACCTCACCGTCGCGCAGTTCGAGTGGATGCGGAACGGGGCGTACGTCTCCAATCGGCCGACCGCCGCGCAGGTCGCCGGCGACGTCCCGTTCTATCTGTCCGACGCGGCTGCCGTGCCCGTCCTGCTGGCGTGGGTCGTCGGCGCCCCTCTCGTCGGCTACGTGGCGTTCCGGCGGTCCCAGGGATGACGGCGGGCGGTGACGCGACGAATTTATACGGCACGTACTGTATCTGGTGGTATGGGATACCGTGTCGTCCACTCCGGAACCCAACGGAGCGCACGCGATACCGCGTCGAACCGGCCGGCAGCGCCTCGACCGCCGCAGGGGGCACCGCCGCAGGGGGCACCGTCGCCGACGGCGAGTGCGGGCAACGGGCGACGATGACCGACGCCGAACCCCGGGAGCCGGAGGAGCTTCCCGCGGAGATCCGCGAGAACGTCCCCGACTGGGACGACGAGTACATCGACCGCGTCAGCGACCGGCTGATGTACAGCTACGACCTCGAACGCGACCACCGGGTCCGGGGCGAGCGGTTCGACCTCTACGGGGAGTTCCGGATGCGCAACCAGAAGCAGTTCCTCCACCCGGCGCTCTCCTACGCGGACCACGACACCGAGGAGTACCTGTTCGCGCGCCGGAACAGCGACGTGACGGTGGCGGATTTGGAGCGCCTCGCCGACTTCGGCAACGACCTGGCGGACGACTGGGTCGACGCCGACGAACAGCATTTCGAGACGAACTTCACGTTCGTGGTCGTCGCGGACGCCATCCCCGAAGCCGTGCGGTCGTTCGTCGACGGCTTCCGGGACCGGACCCTGCTCAAGTTCGGCTACTACGGCCACTACGAGGTGAACCTCGTCGTCGTCGCGCCGGAGCCCGAGCGCGCCGTCGAGAGCGAAGCGGCGGACATCGCTGACGCGTTCGCGCTCTGGGGCGAGGTGGAACGCAACCCCGAGGGCTTCTTCTCGCGGTTCGCTAAGCGGTTCTGGACGTAGCCGGGACCGCCGTCACGAGGACGGCGACGCCGCTACGCAACTGTGTGGCGACGTGATGCGGAGGAAGCGTGTTCCGGGGGACCGTTGACGGGCAGTCGTTCGTAGTGGTTGCTCTCACCGGTTACCGGTGAGAGCGAACACCATCAGTCGTCGCTCGGTTCGGCCGCCGGCCCGGTGCCGCCGCGGGCGTCCGTGATGTTCCCGTAGCTGATCCGGACCAGCGACAGCGCGAGGCCGATAAGCACCACCCCGAGCACGAGCTGGACGACGGCCGAGGCCTGTCCGCCGATGCCGGTCGCGCCGCCCTGGATGAGGCTGCTGTAGAGGTTCTCGTAGAACGCGACCCAGCCAAGCCCCAGCACGGTGATGGTGACCATGATCGCCATCGGCACGCCCGTGCTGATCAGCTGCTTGGACTCGTCCCAGTTGGCGAGCCAGACCGTGGCGGTCAGCAGCGCCAGTGCGGCGAGCAGCTGGTTCGCGCCGCCGAACAGCGCCCAGAGCGTCGCCCACTCGCCCGAGATGATGAGCACGTACGCCGGGAGGATCTGGATGACGGGGTTCGTGTACCGGCCACGGGCGAGCGACCCGATGCCGCCGCCGAAGCCGGTCTCCGTGCCGCTCCCCTCGGTGCCGACGATCTCCTCCATCATGTAGCGGCCGAGGCGCGCAGCCGTGTCAGTCGACGTGAGCAGGAAGCTCACGAGCACCAGCGCCATGAACGGCCCGCCGAACTCCGTCGAGAGACCGAGGCTCGTCAGGATGATCCCGCCGCCGGCCGCGAAGTTCGGGAGCGCGCCGCCGATGCCGCCGCCCGCAGCGGCGGAGGCGACGCCGGCGACCGCGAGCGTCGAGAGCGCGACCGAGGCGAGCAGGCCCTCACCGAGCATGCCGCCGTAGCCGATGAGCCGCGCGTCGCTCTCCTTGTTCAACTGCTTGGCCGTGGTGCCCGAGGACACCAGCGAGTGGAACCCGCTGATCGTCCCGCAGGCGATGGTGACGAACAGCAGCGGGAACAGCGGGTACGGCGACACGGCGTCGACGCCGAGGAACCCGGTGAACGGTTCGATGCTGTCCGCGACGACGAGCGGCTGGCTGGCCGTGCCGAACAGCGTACCGACGATGATCGCCAGCAGCGCGCCGCCGACGCCCGCGTACAGCAGGAACGACGACAGGTAGTCACGGGGCTGGAGCAGCACCCACACCGGAAGGGCGCTGGCGGCCGCGGCGTAGAGCAGGATCACCGGCACCCACGCGCCGACGTTCGGCGTGATGGTCGCACTGGCGTCCATCACCGCGCCGGGGAGCCACGCGCCGTCGCCGAGGAACTCCAGCAGAACGATCGTCCCCTCGGGGTAGGTCCCCGCCTCGACGGCCGGGAACAGTGCGACCGGGTACTGGACGCCGACCCAGACGCTCGCGAACACGCCCGCGACGAACGCGACCGTCCCGGGGATGAACGGCCCGTCGAGCTGGTAGAGGTACACGCCGAACAGCACGGCGAGCCCGATGTACAGCAGGCTCGCCGTGGCGGCCTGCGGATACGCGTTCAGGACGATGCCCACGACGAGTGCGAACACCGCCACCACGAGGATGATGGTGAGGAACGCGAACCACAGCAGCATGTCCTTGCCGCGCTCGCCGACGTACTCGCCGATGATGTAGCCGATCGACTTCCCCTCGTGGCGCATCGACCCGGACAGTGAGATGAAGTCGTGGACCGCGCCCATCAGCGGGTTGCCGATGGCGACCCACGCCAGCGCCGGGACCCACCCCCAGATCGCACCCGCGGTGATGGGACCGACGATCGGCGCACCTCCCGCGATGCTGGAGAAGTGGTGACCGAGCAACACCGGCTTCTTCGCCGGGACGTACTCCTGTCCGTCTTCGTACTTGTGTGCCGGCGTCTCACGCGAGTCGTCGAGGTCGACGAACCGCGAGAGGTAGCTCGAATACCCGATGTAGCCGGCGGTAAACGTTACGAGGACTGCCGCGACGATCCAGATGACCTGTGTCATTGGTAAACACGCTCATCAATAGCCATTATATTCAACTAGTTAATTATTTCCCTCGCGGCGAATCGAACTGCGGGTTTTCGGCGGGAAAACGCAAGCTGTCCAACTAGTTTTGGCATGCTTGCGGGTCAATCTGATCAGAACTAAACAAACGAGGGGGCGTCCGCGCGCACTTCCACGTCGAGTTCCGCGGCCACCTCCGCCAGCAGGTCCCCTTTCACTTCCCGCGTTCTGGTCTCTATCTCCGCGACCAGCGGCGGGTCGAACCGGTCGCGGACCGCGTCGAGCCGCTCCCGCTCGGTCTCGACGCGGTCGCGGAGGTAGCGCGCCCCGCGGCCGTCCTCGTCGGCGTCCGGACTCGGCGTGAGCTTGTTCGCGACGAGGCCGCGAACGCCCAGGTCCTCTCCCTGCATGTCCTCGATGGCGCGGCCGGTTTCGTTCACCGAGAGCTGGTCGGGGTTCAGCACGATGAAAAACGCCGCGTCGTTCCGGAGCGCACCGCCGGCGAACTCGAAGAACTCCTTGCGGTCCTGCAGATGCGCCAGCACCGGGTCGCCGTCCATCACGCGACGGGGCTCCCGGTTGCCGATCGCAGCCTTCTCGAAGCGGTCGATGCTCTGTTTGCGCTTGTGCATCAGCCGCTCGATCCACGACTCCAGGAACTCCGGGAGTGCGAACAGCCGCAGCGTCGACCCCGTCGGTGCGGTGTCGAAGACGACCCTGTCGTAGGGGTCTCTCTCCCGCATCACGTCCACGAACCGGTCGAACAGGGCGGCCTCGTACGCGCCGGGCGTCTGGTGGGCCATCTCCAGCTGTCGGTCGATCTCGTTGACCATCGGGGTCGACACCTGGTCGGAGAGCCGACCGCGGATCTCCCCGAGGTGTTCGCTCACTTCGGCCTCCGGGTCGATCTCCAGGGCCGAGAGCCGGTCGATACCGTCGACCGGTTCCGGTTCGTCACCGAACGACTGGTCGAACACGTCCGAGACGGAATGGGCCGGGTCCGTCGACACGACCAGCGTCTCCACGCCCTCGTCGGCGCATTTTCGGGCGTACGCACAGGAGACGGTCGTCTTGCCGACGCCGCCCTTCCCTCCGAAGAACACGAACGGCTCCATCTACACGGCACCTCCGTCCCGCGGGGTCGGGCGGCCCCGAACGCCCGAACGACCCCGGAATCGCGGCCGATGACTGGTCGCAGTCATCAGAAGTGATACCCCTCCGCTTTCCCGGCGAGCGGCGTCTCGCGGTCCCAGAGGCGGCGTTCCCAGGCTTCGAACTCGTCTTCGAGAAACGGCAGTAGCTCGGCCGTGTAGTACGACACCGGCGACGGGATGCCGAACGCATCCGGGAAGCAGGCCAGCATGAACGCGTCCTCCAGGTCCTCGGCCTCGTCCTCGATCTTCTCGTAGGCGGGGTGGCTGATCATGCCGTGGTACAGGCCGCGGAGCCACTCGTCGATGACCTCCCGGTAGGCGCTGATTCGGCTGGCGAGCGTCATCGTGTCCCACGAATGCGTTCGCCGACAAAAAGCTGCGGGTGGGTGGTCGGGGTTGGCCGGGACCCGGACGTTCAAGTTACCCGGTACCAACCCACGGGCATGGGCGATCGGATCCCGGTCACGGTGCTCTCGGGGAACCTCGGTGCTGGGAAGACGACGCTGGTGAACCACCTCCTCGAACGCTCCGGGGACCGCGAACTCGCCGTGCTGGTCAACGACATGGGCGACGTGAACGTCGACGCCGACCTCGTCGCGGCGGGCTCGGACCTCGACGTCGACGACGGCGTGGCGGAGCTGTCGAACGGCTGTATCTGCTGTGAGCTACAGGACGACCTCGAATCGGCCGTCACCCGGCTCGCCCGCGAGCGCGATTTCGACCACCTCGTCGTCGAGTCCTCCGGGATCTCCGAGCCGGCTCCGGTCGCACGCCTGTTCACGACGGAGTCCCGCGCGGCGGCCCGGTACCGCGTCAACGGTCTCGTGACGGTCGTTGACGCCCGGCTGTTCGTGGACGCGTTCGGCGGCGACGAGGTGCCCGAGCGCCGCGCGGCCGGCGAGGACGAGCGCCCCCTCTCGGACCTGCTCGTCGAACAGGTCGAGGTGTCGAACGTCGTCCTGCTGAACAAGGCCGACCTCTGTACCGAGGCCGAACTGGAGACCGCCGAGGGCCTCGTGGCGGCGCTCCAGCCCGACGCCGAGACGGCACGGACGGAGTTCTCCGCCGTCGACCCGGCGTGGCTGCTCGACGTGGAGCGGTTCGACCCCGACGCCGTGAGCGACCTGCCCGGCTGGAAGCGCGCGCTCGACGACGACGGTCACGGCGGGGACGGCGACCACCGCCACCCCGACGAGGTGTACGGCGTCTCGTCGTTCACCTACCGCCGCCGTCGGCCGTTCCACCCCGAGCGAGTCGCCGACCTCCTGCGCTCGCTTCCGGAGAGCGTCGTGCGCTCGAAGGGCACGCTCTGGGTCGCTGACAACGACCAGCGACAGACGCTCGGCCAGGCCGGGTCGTCGGTGCGAGTCACTGCCGAGGGACCGTGGGTCGCGTCGCTCCCGGCGGTCGAACAGGACCTCTACCGGTCGAACCGGCCAGACCTGGACTGGGACGACGAGCACGGCGACCGGCGGACCGAACTCGTCGTCATCGGCGTCGACATGGACGAGGCGAACGTCCGGGACAGGCTCGACGACGCGCTCGTCACGGACGCGGAGTGGTCCGAGTCGGCGTCGCTTCCGGCCGGCCCGTTCCCGGGGAGCACCGGCGAGGACGCCGTGCTCCGTGAGCCGTAGGCGTCGTTCCCGCCGGCCGCGCGGTCAGCAGGCGCAGCCGTCCGCGTGGTTCCGCTCGAAGCGCATCGCGTCGCCGCAGTCCGGACACAGCGGGGTGTCGTCCCCGTCCCGGTCCAGCCCCTCGTCGTCGACGGCGACGTCGCGGACGCGCACAGCACAGTCGTCACACCAGTACGCGCCCTTCGAGTCGGTCCCGTTGCCCGCCTCCCCGTCGTCCGTCTCCCCCGCGGACAGCGCCGACGAAACGGTACTGAGCAGTCCCATGTCACGTGCTACCAACCGAACGATATTAACTCTGTGGCTGCGTTCCGGCAAGAGATAAGTACCAGTCGCCCGGCATGTGACCCATGAGCGACGACCCGGAGGAGGGGTTCGGCGAGGGCGTCGACCGGTCGGCGGGCGACCCCCGAGTCCTGTTTGCGATGAACGCCGTCCTGTCGACGGGCTTTGCGCTGTTTATCACGTGGGGGCTGGCGTTCGTCGACGTGTGGGAGTTCACCGCCGTGAACGTGGCGACGCTCGCGATCCTCCTGTTTGCCGTGACGTACCTCGTCACGTCGTAGCGACGCCACGCCGGGTCGTCCCCTTGCAGCAGGGCGGTCCGAATCCCGACAGAGATCCGTCAGCTACTTTCGGCCCGTGGACCCCGTCTCACTGTATGTCGAGCGACGGTTCGAACCTCAACGACAACGTCCGGAAGATCATCGGTGGGTCGTCGGCGGTGATGAACCTCGCCGCTTTCACCGTGATCGGTTACATCGCCCTGGAAAACGTCGCCTACGGAGCCCTCGCCGGCGTGTTCGCGGGAATCGGCACGGGCCTGTTCCTCCCATGGTTCCTCCAGTACTCGGCCGCACAGAACCAGTCAGCGGACGACCTGCCCACCGAAACCGGCGGTGGGGACGGCGACACCTCCCGACTGGGTCTGGTCGGACTCGGCCTCGAACTCGGCGGGATCACCATGCTCGCTATCGGGTTCGCCCTCGCCGAACCGGACTTCGTATCGGGCACCGTCGCGGCCGTCGCAGTCGCGCTTACGGTCCCGGTCGTGGCGTCCGAACTGATGGGTGGGTGAACAGCAGGCTTCGCAAGGTGAGCCGGCAGTTCGTGGTACCGGGTCCGACAGGATACGCCGGTTCACAGGCCCTCCTGACTGTCGAAACCAGCGCGTCTGTCGTTCTGCTTTCGTGATGTATATTGGGGGTTTCGAACATTACTAAAGAACGTCCCGCGAGAGCCCGGTTCGAGCGACCCAACCGCGAATGCGTTCGTAGAGCAGGTCTACTACGAACAGGCCGGCGTCTACCACGCGTATCGGCGACCCATCCGGCGAACATCGCCGACGACATGCAATGATTGCTCAACGACTGGTACGCCGGGCTAGACCAGCGAACACAGGAGTTCGAGACGGACCCGACGAGCAGGGGAACACGACGCCGACTGTGGAGCGTTCGCCACGAACCGCTGCGCTCCGGGTCGGCCGCCGTGCTTCGACCGCTGGGCACGAACACGCCGTCCCGGACGGATCAATATTGTAGTAAAACAGAAATACATTCTCCACGTCCTTCGGCTGCCGTGTTGCCGGCTCTCCTCGTCTGGTCGCTGCTGACGCCTCCCTTCGTCGACTTCGGATCGGGCGGCTGCCCGTCGACCGACGGGTGTGGTCTGTCAGAAGATCCCATACTATTAATCCCCGCTCGGCGAACAGCCGGGTACGGAACTCACACATGACGACAGATGTCATTCTCGACTGCGATCCGGGACACGACGACGCGATAGCGGCGCTGCTCGCGCTGACTGCCCCCGACCTCTCCGTCCGCGCGGTCACGACGGTGGCGGGCAATCAGACGCTGGCGAAGACCACGGAGAACGCGCGGCAGGTGCTCACGCTCGCCGACCGGACCGACGTGCCCGTTGCCAGCGGGATGGACGAGCCGATGGTCCGCGACCTGATGGTCGCGGAGGACGTGCACGGCGAGTCGGGCCTCGACGGTCCCGACCTCCCCGACCCGGCCGTCGACACGCTCGACGAGCACGCGGTCGACTGCATCGCCCGCACGGCGCGGGAGGCCGGCGGCGTGACGCTCGTGCCGACGGGACCGCTCACCAACGTCGGCATGCTGCTCAAGCGGTATCCCGACATCGACCGATACGTCGACGAGATCGTGTTGATGGGGGGTGCGGTCGGGATGGGGAACTACACGCCGGCCGCGGAGTTCAACATCCTCGTCGACCCGGAGGCGGCCGACATCGTCTTCCGGTCGGACGTGCCGGTCACGATGGTCGGTCTTGACGTGACCCGCGCGGCCCGGGTCCGCACTGACGAGTTCGAGCGGTTCCGGGACCTCGGGACGGACGTCGGCGTGACCGTCGCGGAGTGGCTCGACTACTTCCTCCGCTTCCACGAGGACCGCTTCGGCTGGGACGGGGTCCCGCTTCACGACGCCTGCGCGGTGGCCGAACTGATCGACGACGACATCGTCGAGACCGAGGCGATGCACGTCGCCGTCGAAACCGCCGGCGACCACACCGCCGGTCGGACCGTCTGCGACCAGTGGGACGTGCTCGACACGGAGCCGAACGCGAGCGTCGGCGTCGACATCGACCGCGAAGCGTTCGTCGACCTTGTCGTCGACGCGGTCGCGAAGTACTGACCGGCCGTCGGGTCCGCCGTTCCGTCCCGGCTGGAGGCTCCGGAAAGGATGGCCTTATTGGGTGCCGAACCGTGGTGACAGTAACCGAATGCTTCAGCTCTCCGACGCCCTGCTAGGGACGATACTCGCGACCACGGCCTCCCTGATGTTCGCCTTCCAGTACCTGTTCGTCCGCCTCGGGACCCGGGAGGGGTCGGTGTCCGAGGTGATCTGGGTGTCGCTGTTGAGCAACGTCGTCATCCTCGTCCCGCCCGCGCTGGTCCTCTACGACGTTTCGATGTCCACGGAGGCCCTGCTCGCCTTCGCCGGCGCGGGGCTGTCGGGGTCGCTGTTCGCGCGGATCTGTATGTTCACCAGCATCGAGCGACTCGGGGCGAGCCGGACTTCGCCGATCGTGGCGTCGAACGCGCTGTTCGCGACGCTGCTGGCGGTGGTCGTGCTGGACGAGTCGCTGACCGCCGTGCATTTCCTCGGCGTGGTGCTGATAGTCGCCGGCGTCGCGGTGATCTCCTACGAGACCGCCGAGAGCCAGCGCGTCGAGGTGTCGCGGCGCGAACTGGCGCTGCTGTTTTTCGTGCCGATCCTCGGCGCGGTGTTTCTCGGCATCGAACCGATCTTCATCTCCCTCGCGCTGGGGGCGGGCGGGTCGATCATCCCCGGCACGGCGGTCGTCGTCACGACCGCGTTCATCGGATTCACGGTGTACACCCGCGCGACGACGGGGTTGCCCTCGCCCTCGATCGTCCGACAGCCCTACATGAAGTGGTACATCGCGGCGGGGGTCGCGACCACCTTCGGTCTCCTTGCGGCCTTCACGGCGCTCCAGACGGCCCCCGTCGTCATCGCCGTCCCGCTCATCCAGACCTCGCCGCTGCTGGTCATCGGGCTCTCGGCGCTGTTCCTCTCGTCGCGGCTGGAGCGCGTCACGCCCGCGGTGCTCGTCTCCACCGTGATCATCATCCTCGGCGCGACCATCGTCTCCCTCTCCGGCTAAGCGGAGTACGCCTCCAGCGTCCCGCACAGCAGGTCGACGAACCCGCCCCTGTCGACGCCCAGGGCGACGTGGGCGTTCGGCTCCGCGTCGCGGACGCCGTACCGGTCACAGACGGTCCGCCCGAGGGTGTGGTCCCCGGAGGTCTCGACGGCGACGTGCAGGTGCTCCGTCTCGACGAGGCCCGGGTCGATGACCGCCCCGACCGCCAGCGCGTCGTGGACCGGGACGCTCTCCCGGCCGTACTGCTCCTCGTGCCACCCGATGAAGTAGTCGAGCCACGCGGCAACGGTGGGACCGACCGGGTCGCCGAACCCGCGGATGCGCTCGATGTCGGCGCGGCCGAGCCGCGACTCCCGGGTCACGTCCAGGCCGACCATCGTGACCGGCACGTCCGCGTCGAACACGACCGCGGCGGCCTCCGGGTCGACGAGGATGTTGTACTCCGCGGCCGGCGTGTAGTTCCCCGTCCCGGCCGCGCCCCCCATCAACACGATCCCGTCGATGCCGTCCTCGACCGCGGGGTACTGGCGGAGCGCCGTGGCGACGTTAGTGAGGGGGCCCGTCGGTACGAGCGTCACCGACCCCTCCCTCGCGGCGTCGCGGATGACGTCGACGGCGTGGTCATCGACCGCGTCGCGGTCGGGCTCCGGCAGGTCCGGGCCGTCGAGCGCCGACTCGCCGTGCACCTCCGGGGTGGCGATCACGTCGTCCGAGCGGACCAGCGGCTCGGCCATCCCGGCGGCCACCGGCACGTCCGCCCGGTCGGCCAGCGCCAGCACGCGCCGGGCGTTCCGCGTCGTCTTCGGGAGCGTCCCGTTGCCCGCCACAGTCGTGACTGCGTCCACCTCGACCGCCTCGTGGCCCAGCGCCAGCAGCAGCGCGATCGCGTCGTCGTGGCCCGGGTCCACGTCCAGGACGACGTTCGTTGCCATACGCCACCGAGACGCGCGAGCCACATTGCTCTGTGGGTCGGCGACGGCCGAACCCCTTTGTACCCCCTCCGAGAACCCGATCGGCATGCGCAACGTCGTCGTCACCGGCGGGCTCGGCACTGCGGGAACGTGGGTCGTCGACCACCTGAACCGGGCCGGCTGGAACGTCACCTGTATCGACCTCGGGACCCCGGCGGGCGCGGGGCCGGGCGGCACCGTCGTCGACGGCGTCGAGTTCCGGAAGGGGGACCTGACCGACCACGGGCAGGCGTGGGAGCTGGTCGCCGAGAGCGACCCCGACGCGGTCGTCCACATGGCCGCCGTCCCGATGGCGGGGATCGTGTCGGAGAGCCGGACCTTCGAGACGAACGTGACGAGCACGTACAACGTGCTGACTGCGGCGGGCCGGGTGGGTGCGGACGTGGTCTGGACCTCCAGCGACGCCGTCTACGGGTCGGTGTTCGCGGACCCGCCGTGGCTCCCCGACTACCTCCCGGTCGACGAGGGCCACCCGTGCCGGCCGACGGACCCGTACGGCACGTCGAAGCAGGTCGGCGAGAACGTCGCCGCGATGACGGCGCGAAAGCACGGCGTCGACGTGGCGTCGCTCCGCCCGCCGCTCATCGAGGTCCCCGGCGAGTACCGGAGCGCCGAGCGACGGGCCGCGTTCGACCCCGAGACGGCCGAGCGGGACGGCGAGTACTGGTCCTACGTCGACGTCCGTGACGTCGCCCGCGCCGTCGAGGCCGCGCTCACGACCGACCTCGGGGGGCACGAGGCGTTCCTCGTCGCGGCCGCGGACAACTGCCTCGACCGCCCGACTGCGTCGGCTATCGAATCGGTTTACGGCGACCTCCCGGACGACTGCGAAATCGAGGGCGACGAGTCCGCGTTCTCGTCGGCGAAGGCGCGGTCGGTCCTCGGCTGGGAGCCAAGACATGGGTGGCGCTCCGCCGAGGACGAGTCGGTTGCGCCGCCCTCGTTCGACTGAACCAACCGCACAGCGAAAAGGGGGTGGAATCCGGCGCTACTCGTCGCCGCTCTCGTAGTTCTCGCCGGCGCGTTCGGGGATCCGCGTGTAGCCGAACAGCACCAGCACGACGATGACGGCCGCGTAGGGGATCGCCCCGAACAGTTCCGGGGCGATGTCGAGCCCGATCTGCTGCATGCGGACCTGGTACGCGTCGAGCCCGGCGAACAGCGCCGCCGCGCCGAACGTTGCGAGCGGGTTGTAGTTGCCCATCAGGTACGCGACGATGCCGATGAACCCGTCGCCGCTGACGATGGTCTGCCCCTGGCCGATGAACTGGCCGACCGTCGAGAGGGTCAGCGCCGACCCGCCGATCCCGGAGAGCGCGCCGGAGATCATGATGCTGATGTACCGGACGCGGTTCACGTTGACGCCGGCGGTGTCCAGCGCCTCCGGGTGTTCGCCGCTCGCGCGGACCCACATCCCGAAGGAGGTGAACTTCAGTACGTACCACGCGACGGGCACGATGACCAGCATCAGGTACGTGGTCGGGTAGTTGGTGAACAGGATCCGGCCGAGCACCGGGATCTCCGAGAGGACCGGGATCGGCACCTCGCTGAACGTCGCCACGGTCGGGCTGTTGATCTGCCCCCAGTACACGCGGCTGAAGAACGGTGCCAGGCCGAGGAACACGAACCAGACGGCCAGCCCCGCGATGATCTGGTCGGCCTTGTAGCGGATGCAGATGACGCCGAACAGGAGCGCCCCGAGCGTGCTGACGACGACTGCTGCCAGCATTCCGAGCCACACCGCACTACCGGCACCGACGGCGTCCACGCTGATGCCAGTGACCAGCACGCTCGTGAACGCGCCGGCGATCAGCAGCCCCTCGATGCCGATGTTGATTACGCCGCTTTTTTCCGCATAGAGGCCACCGACGCCGGCGAGGGTGATCGGCACGGACAGCGTCAGCGCCGTGTTGAAGAAGCCGACGCCGAGGATCCCGATCAGTTCGCTCCGGTACGGCGTGGCCAGCAGCCCGCCGACGAGGAGCACCGCGATGGCTAGCAGACCGATACGCCGCCGGGTCAGTCGTTCGCTCTCAATCATCGTTAGCCTCCGTTCCCGCAGGGGCCGTAGACGAGGAGTCGCCCAGCCCCAGGTTGCGTCCGATCATGCGCATGAACTCGGGCATCGCCACGAACAGGATGATGATGCCGCGCAGCACGCCGGCCAGCTGGCGCGGCACACCGAGCGTCAGGTCCAGTGCGATCGCGCCGCTCTTGATGACGCCGAACAGCGCGGCCGCCGGGATGACGCCAAGCGGGTTGTTCGCCGCCAGCACGGAGACGGTGATACCGTCGAACCCGACCTGCGGAACGCTGGGCTGCCAGTAGCCCAGCACCATGAACACGAACACGCCGCCGGCGAGGCCGCCGAGCAGCCCCGACAGGGTGAACGTGCGGACGATGACGCGCTTCGCGTCGACGCCGCTGTACTCCGCGGCGGCGGGCTGTTCCCCGCTCAGACGGATGTTGTACCCGAGCGTCGAGTTCTTCAACATGTAGTGTGCGCCGACGGCTATCAACAGCGTCGGGATGAAGATGAGCACGGAGAACGACGACGCCTCGGGGAAGAGGATGGCCGGCGGAACGGCGTGGTCGGGGATCAGCGCCGTCTGGACGGCGGCTCCCTCACGCAGGAACGACCGGACCGCCGTGAACGCCACCGCGCCCGCGATGAAGTTCAGCATGATCGTCGTGATGACCTCGTTGGCGTCGTAGTACGCCAGGAGAACGCCGGGGAGCGCGCCGTACAGCGCGCCGGCCAGCCCCGCGACCAGCATGCCGAAGGCGAACAGCACGAGACCGCCGATGGCGTTCGCCGGCACCAGACTCGCGGTGTACTGCACCGCGGCCGCACCCGCGAGGCCGCCGAAGATGAACTGCCCCTGCGTCCCGATGTTGAAGATGCCAGCCTGGAACGTCACTGCGACCGCGACGCCCGCAAGGATCAGCAGCGTCGTCTCGCGGAGCGTCAGGCCGAGACTGTACGGCGAGCCGATCGCGCCGTTCAGCATCACGCGGTACACCTCGATGGGGTTGTAGCAGAACTGCGTGCCGCCGAGCGTGAGGAACGGCGACTCGCAGGTCGCCACCGCGCCGGAGAGGAGCAACAGCACCGCGCCGACGGCCAGCGCCAGCGCGAGCGAGGCGAAGCTGATGAGGATCCGTTCTCTGGTCGACGCGTCGACCATCCGGCCCAGGATCCGCTCCAGCCTGTCGGGCAGGTTCGGTCCCGACCCGCTCATTCGTTCTCACCGTCGATTCCAGCCGTCTGCGAGGCGTTCGGATCGGCTTCGGGGGCCTCGTCGTCCGCCAGTTCCTGTCCGGCCATGAGCAGTCCGAGCTCGCGCTCGGTCACGGTTTCGGGGTCGACCGTGTCGATGATCTCGCCCTCGTACATCACCGCGATCCGGTCGGAGAGCTGCTGGAGCTCGTCGAGCTTCGAGGAGATGAGCAGCACGCCCCGGTCCTGCCGCCTGACGGAGAGCAGCTGCTCGTGGATGAACTCGATGCTCCCGACGTCGAGCCCCCGCGTGGGGTTGCTGGCGATGACGAGCTTCGGGTCGCGCTCGAGTTCGCGCCCGACGAGCAGTTTCTGCTGGTTCCCGCCGGAGAGGGACTTCACGGCGGTCCCGATGCCGGAGGTCCGGACGTCGTACTCCTCGACGATGTCCTCGGCGAGGTCGTCGTCCCGCATCCGGCGGCCGAGCGGGAACGTGTGCTGCTCGCCCAGAATGACGTTCTCGCCGTGGTCGAACTCCATCACGAGTCCCTGTTCCTGCCGGTCCGGCGGGATGTAGGAGAGCCCCTCGTCGTTCAGCTGGGTGCGGTCCCAGTCGGTTGCGTCCTCGCCGTCGAACGTGACCGACCCGCCGTCTATCTCGGTCAGCCCGGCGAGCGCGTCGGACAGCTCCGTCTGGCCGTTGCCGTCGACGCCGGCGATGCCGAGCGTCTCCCCCTCGCGGACCGTCAGCGAAACGTCCTCGACGGGCGTCGTGTCGTCGTGCTCGATCCGGAGGTCTGTCACGTCGAGGAGCTTCTCCCCTTTCGGATGGGGCTCGAGGTCCAGTTCGAGCAGCACCTCGTCGCCGACCATCAGCTCCGCGAGCTTGTTGTTGGTCGCCTCCTCGACCGGGAGGGTCGTGACCTTCTTCCCGTCCCGGAGCACGGAGATGTCGTCCGCGACGGTCATCGCCTCGCCGAGCTTGTGCGTGATGAAGATGATCGTCTTCCCCTGTTCGATCAGTTCGTCGAACACGTCGAACAGGGACTCGATCTCGTCGGGCGTGAGCACGGCGGTCGGCTCGTCGAGGATGAGGATGTCCGCACCGCGGTACAGCGCCTTGAGGATCTCCACGCGCTGTCTCACCCCGACGCTCACGTCCTCGACGACGGCCTCCGGGTCGATGTCGAACCCGTACCGTTCGCTGAGCTCCGCCACTTCCTGTCTGGCGGTCTCCATGTCGACGCCGACGCCGAGGGAGTCCTTCGGTTCCGACCCGAGGACGATGTTCTCGGTGACCGTCATCGGGCCGACCAGCTTGAAGTGCTGGTGGATCATCCCGATGCCTTCGTCGATGGCGTCCTGCGGGGAGTCAAAGCTCTTCTCCTCGCCGTTGATCCGGATCGTCCCGCCGTCGGGCTGGTAGAGCCCGTACAGGACGTTCATCAGCGTGGATTTCCCCGCGCCGTTCTCCCCCAGGATGACGTGGATATCGCCCCCGTCGACGCTGAGACTGACGTCGTCGTTCGCGACGACTCCCGGGAAGGTCTTTCGTATGTTCGTAAGTTCAACTGATTGGCTCATGTGTCCACGATTTGCTGCCGTATTTGATAAACGATGGTTAAATACCCTCCGTTTCCGGAGACCTCACCCACGGGGGGTCGAAGGTGTTCCCTACCCGTCAACCGTCTCCGGCGGCGATATCTCGCCGTCGATGATCTGCTGCCGAGCGCTGCTGACCATCTCGCGGGCCTCGTCGCTGACGGCGCTGCCGATGGAGTCGCCGTACACGAGCTCGTGGGCGTCGTCCTCCAGTCCCAGCGTGACGTTCGACGTCCCGTCGAACTCGCCTTCAGTCACGTTCTCGATGGTGGTGAACACTGCGGAGTCCATCCGCTTGAGCATGCTCGCGACGATGACGTCCGCGTAGTCGCTCGCGGTGATGGACTGGTCGGTGTCGACGCCGATGGCCGGGCGACCGGCCTCCTGTGCGGCCTCGAACATCCCGATGCCGGTGCCACCCGCGGCGTGGTACACGACGTCGGCATCCTCGTTGTACATCGACTGTGCGATCGACTGGCCCTGGTCGGGCGCGTTGAACGCACCCGCGTACGCGGACCGGAACTCGATGCTCTCGTCGACGCCCTTGACGCCGGCGCGGTAGCCGGCCTCGAACCGCTCGATGACGGGGTTCCGTGCGCCGCCCACGAAGCCGACGACGCCCTCGCCGGGCGCGGATGCCGTCTCCGATTCGAAGCCGTTCGTGGCGATGTGGCCCGCCAGCGTACCGGCGAGGTACGAGCCCTCGTGCTCCGAGAAGGAGATGTTCGACACGTTGTCGCGGTCCTGAACGGCGGCGTCGATCAGCGTCCAGTTCTGGTCGGGGAAGTCGGCAGAGACGTTCTCGATCGGGGTGACCTGGTCGAACGTCAGTCCGATGATGAGGTCGTAGTTCGGGTTCTGCGACGCGGCGAACTGGTTGTGGAAGTCCTGGTACTCCGAGTTGCTGCTCGGCTCACCTTCGGAGTACTCGATGCCGAGTTCCTCCTCCGCGCGGAGCAGGCCCTCCTGTGCGTTGTCGCTGAAGCCCTGGTCACCGAGGCCGGCGACCGGATACACGATCGCGACCTGAGTCGTGTCGCTCGAGCCGCTTTCCTCGTTTCCGCCGAGACAGCCGGTGAGACCGACGACCGAACCCGCTCCGAGAGCCTTTACGTATGCCCTTCTTCCTAGGCTAGTCTGTGGCATAGGCGAACAAAACGCCTGTGTTATTTATATTTAGGGGTTATATCGATATCCGATCCACTGAAAAAGATCGCGCCGCGATCCCACGCGTCGCGATCGGCCCCGCACTTCGCCCGGAGGACCCACCGTGTCAGGTCCAGCAGCCGGCGACCCGTGGCTCGTCACTCCGCGTCGGTGAGCGGGATCGACATATCGTCGAACCGCATGAATGCGGTCTGGTACCCGCGGTGTCTGGCGGTCTGTGGCGGTGCACCGACCTCCAGCAGCAGGTCCGTTCCCATCGAGAGGTCCGGGACCGGCGTGCCGTAGTGGTACCCCAGTTCGTGATGGATCGCGCTCGGAACGGTGTCCTGGAAGAGCTGCCGGGACCCGTCGGAAACCGTCGCCCGGAGCCCCATGAACGGGAGCGGGTAGCGATTGTAGGGAGTTCGGGGGGAGATAGCGAGATACGGAGCCGAACTGTCGACCCCGTTCGGAGCCGTCTCCAGCACCTGAACCGCGAAGGTCGCGTCCGCGCTCTCCGCGACGCCGACGTGGCGGCCGGGGAGATCCGCCGGGGCCGGTAACGCCCCGGTGGGGCGTGCCCCCATCTCCATGGGTTCGAGTGCCCCGGGGTCGCCGGAGTTCTCCATGAACCGTTCCCGAATGTTCTGCATGATGTCGTACCGGAACGGCAGGTCGAACGACACGTCGACCGATTCGGTGAACCGGTCGTGATACGCGCCGATCTGGCGCGCCGACACGGGGTCCATCGTGAGCCGGGCCGTGTACTCGCCTTCCGCCGGAAACGTGACGTTGTCGCCGAAGTGCGGGCCCATCTGCTGTGACAGCATCGGCCACAGCGACTTCTCCGTGACCAGGTCGCCGCTCCCGGCCGCCCTGACCTCGACGGTCGGGCTCCCGAGCGGGACGACGTGCCCGTACTCCGGGTCCCAGACGCTCGCCATGAGATGCATCCCTCGTCCCGATTCGATCGACACGTAACTCGACTCCTGCCCGGTCAGGACCCAGAAGTCGTGGAGCAGCGTGTACGACATCGACACCGCGTACGGCCCGACCGTCGTCATCCCGGCCATCCGCATCCCGTCGCGGTGGGACGGGATGTACACTATCGCGTCGTCGCCGTCCACCGCCGTCTCAGGCATGTCGTCCGACGGCGGCTCCGCCGTTTCGGTTTGCGGCCGGGTCGTCGCCGTGTCCGTGCCGGTGTCGGTTGTCCGTTCCGTCGGGGCGTCGGCCTCGCCGTCCGTCGAACAGCCGGCGAGCCCAGTCCCGACCGCGACGCCGCTCGCGGCGATGAACCTTCGGCGTGTGGTTTCCTTGTCGGGCGTCATTCGTGAGTTCGGCTACCCTCATCTAGCTCTGCTGAACATAAACCATTGGCGGTGCGAACGGTCCGCTAAGCGCAGTCTACGTCCGGATTACCGGGGTGGATCCATGATAGCATCCCGATCCCGCCGCGATCCCCCGATGCGGACTCACTGTGGGCGGGGGAACGACCGATCCGAGCGGGGTGGAACCAGGAAGTTCCCGCGGCGGACGGTCGTGATGTACTGCAGGATCCCGTTGTTGTTCTTCGTGCCCACGCCGCCGACGTTCGCCACGTCCGTGCCGTTCATGGCCTCCCGCGTTCGCACGAAGTCCGCGATGCGCTCCTGCAGGCTGAGAAAGTGGACTCCGGTCCGCCCGTCGTCGACCGTTGCGAAGTCGCGGCGCAGGATGCGGGGGTTGCCGTCTTCGTCCCGTGCGCGTGCGGTTTTCTGCGTGTGTCCGACGACTCCCTCCTCGAACGCGTCGTCCTCGACGGTGTCGGCGACGCCGGTCTCGGTGACGAGCGACGAGTCGCCGAGGTTCTCCCCGACACCCTCGACGAGGTCCTCCCTGGCGTGCTCGGCGGAGAACATCTTTGCGACGCGCTGCCAGCGGGAGTCCTGATTGTACCACTGGTCGAGCTCCGTGCGGATCAGCGAGAGCTGTTGGGTCGTACCCCCGGCGAACGGCCCCTCGGTGATCGTGACGCTGTCCTCCGTCGCCTGATTGCCCGCGAACCCGGACTTGAACCCCATGAACAGCGGGGCGTCCTCGGGGACCGCCCCCTCGGGTACGCCGTCCGCGTCGTCGTGTTCCGCCGGGAGCCCGGCCCCGATGAACCCGGTTCGCCGGTCGACGCGCTCCACCACTCCCGCGAGCGATTCGCTCACCGCTTTGCCGTTGGCCGTGTCGGTTTCGCCAAACAGCGCCCGTTCGGCCTCCACCACCGCCGAGGCTCGGTCACTCGCCAGATGGACGAGCAGGTCCGGGGTGTCGAGGGCCGGGTCCTCGAAGGGGGCGAGTGCCGTCGGCGGCGGCAGGTCGACGGCGTCGGGCAGCGACGCGTCGTACCGGTCGAAGTACGCGGGCGAGTAGCCGACGGTGAACAGCAGGCCGTCCGCGGACCACTCGTACGCGGCCTCCAGTTCGCGGAAGGCGTCCGCCGCCCCCGAGCGGTCGTCGTCGCCGACCGGTCCCTCCCCGGTGTAGTCCGCCAGCAGGAGGACGTGGTGGCGCGGCGTTCGGGGATTGCCGTACTCGTCGGTCCGGAGGACGGCGTTCCAGGCATGCTGTCGGTCCGGTAACTCACCGTCAGTCGACGGACTCGTGGTCCGCTCACCGGTCGTTCCGCCCTCGGATCCGCTCTCGAGTTCGAGACACGCCGAGAGTCCCGCCGACCCGCCGACGGCCACGGCGACCCGAAGCGCCTCCCGTCGCGTGAGTTCACCGCGTTCGGTTGTCATCGGTCGTCTACTAGTTGGTCTTCAGATAGATAAGTTCACGGCCGCCCCCGCTATGATTTTAATCCTAACTCGAAATCCCCGGTATTATTATATGTTGGCGAAATATCCGGCGATATTGCCTGTATTTTTTAACTTCGTATGGTATGATTTGTTGGTAAGAATTTATTAGTTCGCTTTTCATTTGTGGGGCTATGCCAGACCGAGGCACAAGCAACGACAGTTCGGGGAGCGACAAGAGCGGGGACCGCGCGGAGGGGGGGATCGACCGTCGTCGGTTTATTGCGACGACTGCGGCCGTCGGCGTCGCCGGGGTTGCCGGCTGCAGCGAATCGTCCGACGGCGGCGACACGACGGAGCCGTCAGACGACGAAACCGAAGAGCCGACCGAGGAGGAGACCACGGAGGCGGAAACCACCGAGGAGCCGGAACCGGCCGCTTCGGGCGAGGTAACGTTCGTTCACGACACGCACGTCCACGGCAGTTACGGGGACCTGGAGGGGAACGTCAACGTCGCCACGTACTTCCAGCTGATGAACCAGGTGGCCGACGAGCACGAGCACTCGATCAAGCTCGGTAGCGGCGATGACCTGGCGTCGTCCGTGCTCTCCGCGCAGTTCGACGGCAAGCACATCACCGACGCGTTCAACGCGGGCGGCCTGGAGTTCGATACGTTCGGCAACCACGACTTCGACATGGGACCGGCGGTGACGCGCGACCGCATCTCCGACAGCGAGTTCCAGTGGGTGAGCGCGAACGTTCGCGACACCGAATCCGGCGACGTGTTCGGCGCGGAGCAGGGCGCGAGCAGGTACGAACTCGTGGAGGTCGGCGACCTCACCGTGGGACTCACGGGGATCATCAACGTCGCCGCCCCGACGATCACCTCGATGGGAGAGAACACGGAGGTCCCGGGGCTCGCGGATCCGGTCAGCGAGACGGTTAGCGACATGCAGGACGACGGGGCCGACCTCGTCGTCGTCATGTCCCACGTCGCAGCGCAGGCGGCCACGGAGCTAGCCGAGCAGGTCGACGGCATCGACGCCATCGTCGGCGACCACGCGGCGACGTTCTCCGAGGAGCCACAGGTCGTCAACGACACGGTACTCTCCTTCGTCGGCGACGAGTACGAGTACATCGGCGAACTCACGCTCACCGTCGAAGAGGGGGAGCGGTCGGACCACAGCCTGACGGTCCACGAAACCGCGGCCGCCGTGGAGGAGGACGGACTCGAACCGCACCCCGAGGTCCTCGAAGTCGCACAGGGGTACGAGGAGGACCTCAGTGCCCAGCTGGACACCGTGATCGGGGAGACGACGGTCCCGCTCGACGCGCGGGAGAGCGTCGTCCGCGAGGAGGAGTCCAACCTGGGGAACTACATCACCGACGCGCTCCGTGCCCAGGGCGGGACTGACGTGGCCATCCAGAACGGCGGTGGCATCCGCACCGACACGCTGTATCCGGAGGGCGACGTGACGAAGCGACTCGTCTACAGCCTGCTTCCGTTCGGGAACAACCTCGTGACCGTCGAGGTGTCCGGCGAGACGTTGACCGAGACGATGGAACACAGCGCCAGTCAGAACGATGACGGTGGGTTCCTTCAGGTGAGCGGGATGTCCTACACTGTTGACCCGGACGCATCGCAGGGCGACAGACTGACCGAGCTGACGGTCGGTGGCGAGGAAGTCGACCCCGAGGCGACGTACACCATGGCGACGAACAACTTCACCGCGACGGGCGGGGACGGCTACACGATGCTGCAGGACGCGCCCAGGATCATCGACGCGAACGAGGGCCAGCTACTGTCCGTCATCGTCGCGAACGCCGTCGAGGCCGACGGCACCATCTCCCCCGAGGTCGAAGGACGCATCTCGATCGAGTAACCACGCCGGGCGATCAGGGCCACGGCAACCACCGTTTTCCCGATTTTTCGACGGTAACGCACGGCGCAACGGGGTTCCCCTGACCATATCTTTATCGTGTCACAGTGGGACCAATGACCCGTATGACCGCAGAGTACGATCCGGGGATGATAGAGGTCGAGATCGAGGACGCGCTCCCGACGCCCCTGTTTCTCGCCCCGAACGAACGCGAAGTGCAGTACGAACGCCGCCAGTGCCGTGACGAGGGCAAGGACATCTCGGGGATGGAGGAGCGGTTCGACGAACTACTCGACGCCGAGTCGGTGAGTCAGGCGGAGCTTCACGACCTGCTCGACGACACCCGCGACCTGCCGATCCGGACCGACTACGAGTACGAGGAGCCGTCGGACCTCGCGGGGATCCGGGACGCCCGCCCCGAGGGGCCGCGACGGCTCGGCGACGGGTTCGACGACCTCGACGACCCGTACGACGTGATCTACGGCGGCTGGCTCGGTGCGGTCGCCGGCTGTTTCCTCGGCAAGCCCGTGCAGGGCTGGTCGCGCGACAAGATCCACAAGTATCTGAAAGCGAGCGACCAGTACCCGCTCAGCGGCTACATGCGCTCGGACGAGTCGCTGGCCGAGGAGTACGACATCTACAACACGGTCGAGTCCTCGGAGGCGTCGGAGAGCCTGTTCGTCAACGACGTGCCGCACATGCCCGTCGACGACGACATCGACTACGTCGCGGTCGGACTCGGCATCCTGAACGAGCACGGCTTCGACTTCGAGCCGGTCGACGTGGCGAACTACTGGCTCCAGAACCTGCCGGCGTTCAACACGTACACGGCCGAGCGGATCGCCTACCGGAACTTCATGAACCTCGTGACGCCGCCGGAGTCGGCGTCGCTCCGGAACCCCTACCGCGAGCACGTCGGCGCGCTGATCCGCGCCGACATGTGGGCCTACGTCGCGCTGGGCGACCCCGAACAGGCGGCCGAATACGCGTGGCGGGACGCCTCGGTCAGCCACGTCAAGAACGGCATCTACGGCGAGATGTTCGCGGCCGCGATGATGGCCGCCGCGCCGTTCGAGTCCGACCCCCGCCGGCTGCTGGAGGTCGGCCTCTCGGAGGTGCCCGAGCACTGCCGCCTCGCCGACGCCGTTACGGAGGTCATCGAGTGGTACGAGGACGGACTCGACTACGAGGCGGCCGTCGAGCGGATCCACGACCGCTGGGACGAGAGCAACCAGTTCGACTGGGTCCACACGATCAGCAACGCCGAGGTGCTCGCCGTCGGCCTCCTGTGGGGCGAGGGCGACTTCGGCGACTCGCTCTCCCTGGCGGTTATGGCTGGGTTCGACACCGACTCGCACGGGGCGACCCTCGGGTCGGTCCTCGGCCTGTTCCACGGCGCGGAGGCGCTGCCCGAGGACTGGGTCGAGCCGCTGAACGACACCGTCGAGACGTCGCTCGTCTCCTACCAGCGTCAGCGGATCTCGGACCTGGCCGAGGAGACCCTCGAACTCGCGCGCGAGGCGAGCGAGTAGCGACCGACCGCGGTTCGGTTCACCCCTCGATCAGGCCGTCGATGGCGTCCTCGAACGTCGCGCGGAACCGCTCCGTGTCGGCCGCGACGGCGACTTCGCCGTTCGGCTCGTTCTCCGTCACCCGCCGCTCGTCACAGACGACCGCACCTTCACAGAGGCCGTCCGTCGTCTCCACGTCGAGGTAGTACGACTCGAAAGTGAGCACCTCGGGGTCGATGAGGTGCGCGACGACGGCGGCGTCGTGGATCGCCGGGTCCATCCCGCCGCCGAACTGCTTGATCTCGTCGGGGTAGTCGAGCCACGGACCGACGATGTCGTACGGTTCGTCGAGCCCGGAGTAGTCCTCGATGGTGTCCAGCGAGACGGTCGCGTCGTGGGTGGCGTCCAGCCCGACCATGTACGGTTCCCCGGACTGGATCACCCGGCTCGCGGCGACGGGGTCGTTGTGGAAGTTCGCCTCCGCCATCGGCGTCTTGTTCCCGGCGACCGTCGCCGCGCCGCCCATCAGGTAAATGCCGTCGACCAGCTCGGGCAGGGCCGGCTCCAGCTGGAGCGCCATCGCGAGGTTCGTCATCGGGCCGACGGCGCAGATGGTGATGTCCTCGCCGTACTCGCGGGCCTGCTGGACGATGAACTCCGCGCCGTGGGCGTCTATCGCCTCCGTCGTCGGCTCCGAGAGGTCGCCGCGGATGCCGTTCTCGCCGTGGATCCACTCCGCCGTGTCGAACGTGCCCTCCATCGGCTCGGCCGCGCCGCGGGCGACCGGCACGTCGGTCCGGTCGAACCGCTCCAGGATCGCCAGCGCGTTCCGCGTGGTGTTGTCGACGGTGGAGTTCCCCCCGACGGTGCTCATGCCGGCGACCTCGATGTCGGGGTGGCCCAGCGCCATCGCGATCATCACGGCGTCGTCGCTACCCGGGTCTACGTCAAGGTGTACTCGTGTCGCCATGTACCCACCGTGGCGGGGCAGGGGTAATAATTTACTGCCCGTTCGGCCCTGTCAGTCCAGAAACGACCGCACGTCCTCGAGGGTCGGCGACTCGGCGTGTGCCCCCGTCACGGTGCAGTTGAGCGCGGCGAGGGCGCTCGCGAAGCGCCCGACTTCGTCCAGCGGCAGGTCGTCGAGGACCCACGCGTGGATCAGGCCGGCCGTGAAGGCGTCGCCCGCTCCGGTCGTGTCCGTGACTGCCACGTCGAACGCGGGGACGTGGCGGACCGACTCCTCGTCGAACAGGTAGACGCCATCGGCCCCGCAGGTGACCGCGCCGGCGGTGAAGCCCCGCGCGACGAGGGCGGCACAGCAGTCCTCCGGCCCGTCGTCGGTTTGCAGGTACGACCGGACCGAGGTCAGGTTGCCGACGAACCGTGCGATATCGGGAGCGAGGTCGTCGAGCGCCGCCCGCGTCAGACCGCGGTCGGTCAGGTCGGTGAACTCGCCGGCGAGGTCGTACACCAGCGGCGTGTCCAGCGCGGCGAGCGTCTCGACCGCGTCGAGCGGCGCGTACGCCGAGGTGAACGCCGCGTCGGCGGCCGCGACGGTCGCCACGTCCGCGTCGGTGAGCGAGAGTTCGAGCGCCGACTCCCCGCCGCCGATGATCGCCCGGTTCCCCTCCGGGTCCGTGAGCACGAGGCAGTACGAGGTCCGCACGCCGGGGACCCGGTGGACCGTCACGTGGTCGATGGGCGACCCGTCGAGCCTGTCGAGCACGTCGTCGCCGTCGTCGTCGTCGGCGACGCAGGAGACCAGCCCCGTCTCGTGACCGAGCCGGGCGAGTATCGTCGCCACGTTCGTCTCGACGCCGCCGAGCCGACGCTCGTACTCCCGGACGAACGCGCCCTCGTCGGGGCCGGGGAGGTTCGTCAGGTGGTAGGTGTGGTCGATGAGCGTGTTGCCGACCGCGACGACTCGGGGGTCGCTCACGGTCACTCCGCCGCGTTCCGCGCGGCCTCGGCGAACGCCCGCACCTTCTCGGGGTCCTTCCGCGCCTCGCTCGCGGAGGTGTGGGTGTACGAGTCGACGCCGGCCGGCCGGACCGCCCGCACGGCGTCGGCGACGTTGTCGGGGGACAGTCCCCCGGCGAGGATCGTCGGCGTCCCCGTGGCCTCGACGACCCGCCGGCTCACCGACCAGTCGTGGGTCTCGCCGGACGCGCCGATCCCCTCGACGGCGTCGGTCGCCGTGTCGAGGAGGAACCAGTCGCAGACGGGGTCGAGCCGCTCGGCGACGCCGACCGTCTCCTCGCCGACCACGTCGAGCGCCCGCATCACGTCCGTCGACGCCGGGAGCGCCTCGCGTATCTCGCGGACCTGGTCGACGGTCAGGGCGTCCACGTCGGGACAGAGATGGAGGATGTCCGGGTCGACGTCCTCGGCGTACGTGAGGATGGGGTCGACCTCGGTCTCGACCGTGAGCGCGACCGTGGCCATTCCGTCGGGCGTCGCCTCGAACAGCGTCCGGGCCTGCTCGTTGGATATCGAGGCCGGGAGGTCCTGACCCCCCGCGGCGACGCCGACGTGGTCCACGCCCGCGTCCGCACACGCCTGCACGTCGTCGACCGTCGTCAGCGAGTAGATCTGAACTATCACGACAGCCGATTTCGAGGCGACTACAATAAGGGTCACGGGCGGGTCAGGATCGACGGCTGATCCGATTCCGTCGCGATTTCGCATCATACTCAAGGTTTTTATGCTGCTATGCAAACGTACACCATGAATGACGTTCACACTGACCGAGGACCGGCTAGTCGAGACGAT
Source organism: Halostella salina (assembly GCF_003675855.1). Lineage (NCBI taxonomy): Archaea > Methanobacteriati > Methanobacteriota > Halobacteria > Halobacteriales > Natronoarchaeaceae > Halostella > Halostella salina. Next base: position 124,211 of record NZ_RCIH01000008.1, read on the forward strand.
GCGGACCCAGGCGACGATCGGCGGGACCGAAAACGGCGGCCTCCACCGGCTCGCCCTCTCTGACGAGGACCGCGAGGTCCGCGACTGGTTCATGGCGCAGATGGAGGCGGCCGGGCTGGAGACGCGCGTCGACGAGTTCGGCAACATGTTCGGACGGCGGGCGGGCGCGGACCCGGACGCCGACCCCGTACTCGTCGGATCGCACCTCGACTCGCAGCCGTACGGCGGCATCTACGACGGCGCGCTCGGCGTCGTCGCCGCGCTCGAACTGGTGCGCGAACTGAACGACCGGGATATCACGACCGAGCGCCCGGTCGAAATCGTCAACTGGACCAACGAGGAGGGGTCCCGCTTCCAGCCGGCGATGCAGGGCAGCGGCGTCTGGGCCGGTGCCCACGACATCGAGGCGGAGTACGCGAAGACCGACGTCGACGGCACGGCGCTCGGGGACGAACTGGAGCGGATCGGCTACAGGGGCGACGTTCCCGCCGAACCGCGGGAGGCGTACGACGCCTACCTCGAACTCCACGTCGAGCAGGGGCCGTATCTGGAGGAGTGGGGCAGCGACGTCGGAGTCGTCACCGGCATCGTCGGGTTCGTCTGGGGCGCGACCACGTTCCACGGCGAGGCCGACCACTCCGGGCCGACGCCGATGCACTACCGCGAGGACGCGCTCGTCGCGGCGGCCGACGTTATCGGGGGGGTCCGGCGCATCCCCGGGACGCTCGGCGAGCGCACCGTCGGGACTGTCGGCTACATGGACGTGTCGCCGAACTCCATCAACGTCATCCCGGACGAGGTGACGTTCACCTGGGGCTTTCGCGACCCGGACCCGTCGGTGCTGGACGAGGCGAAGGCGCGGGTGCTCCACGAGTGCGAGGCCGCGGCCGAGCGCGAGGGCGTCGACTGGGAGTGGGAGGACCGGATGCGCGTGGACCCGGTCCACTTCGCCGACCGCTGTGTCGACGCCGTCGAGGACACGGCGACCGGCCTGGGGTACGACGCGAGCCGCATCTTCAGCGGGGCCGGCCACGACGCCACGCACGCCAACGCCGTCTGCGACACGGCGATGGTGTTCGCCGTGAGCGAGGACGGCAAGAGCCACAACGAGGACGAGTACACGAGCTGGGCGGACTGTTACAGGGCGGCCAACACGGTCGCGGGGGCGGCGCTGGAACTGGCGGGACGGGCCGACTGAATCGCTCTCCTCCGACCGAATTCAGGGCGACCAGTCCGGGATCTCCCGTTCGAGGAACTCGCCGTGCCCGCGGTCGGCGACTATCTCGCCGTCGTCGGCGACCAGGGTCCCGCGGACGAACGTCTTCGTGACCCGTCCGGTCACCTCGCGGCCCTCGTAGATCGAGAAGTCGGCCTTCGACTCGTTGTCCTCGGCGGCGACGGTGTACGTCTCGTCCGGATCGAACAGGACCACGTCCGCGTCGGTACCGGGGTCTAACGTCCCCTTCCGCGGCATCCCGAAGACCTTCGCGGGGTTGGTACACATCGCGCGGACGAGGAACGGGTACGAGAGGCCGCGCTCGTTGACGGCCTCGTCGTGGAACACCGGCAGGCTCGTCTGGAGCGCGTTCGCCCCGAACGTGCTGTCCCACCAGTCGTCGACCGCCTTGCTCTCCAGCTTGTAGCCGCAGTGGTCGGTCGACACCACGTCGAGCGTCCCGTCGCGGAGGTGCTCGAACATCGCCTCCACGTCGTCCGGCTTCCGGATCGGCGGGGCGATCATCGGCTGGTTCCCCAGCACCTCGTAGACGGAGTCGTCGAGGGTCGTGTAATGCGTGCACGTCTCCGCGCGGACCATGCTCCCGTCGTCGCGGTAGCGGTCGACGACTTCCGCCGACTTCCGGCAGGACGTGTGGATCCCGTAGTACTTCGTCCCCGTCGCCTCGGCCATCCGAAGTGCGTCGTCCGCGGCCATCGCCTCGGCGTAGTCCGGCCGGGACTGCGGGTAGTACGTGGCGTCGCCCTTGCCCGCCGCCTGAAAGCGCTCCGTCAGGTCGTCGCAGACCGACCCGTCCTCGGTGTGGAGCACCGCGACGGCGTCGAGGTCGGCCAGCCGCTCGAACACGCGGTGCATGAACCCGTTGGAGAGGCCGATCTCGTATGCGGTGAACATCTTGATCGACGGAACGCCAGCCTCCACGACGGCCTGCAGGTCGTCGAGCACGGCCGGGTCCTCGCGCGTGACTGCGCCGTGCAGGCCGAAGTCGATCAGTGCCCCCTCGCCCCGTGCCTTCGCCTCCTCGACGGCCTCGGGGAGGGTGGTATCGCCCTCGAACACGCCCATCTCGCCGCCCCACGCCTGGAAGGCGAACCCCACCATGGTGGTCGTCCCGCCGACGGCGGCGGCCCGCGACGCCGACTCGTACGTGTCCAGGGAGAACGGGTCCGCGACGTGGACGTGGGGGTCCACGACCCCGGGAAGCACCAGTTGACCGCTCGCGTCGACCGTTTCGCGGGCCTCCGGGAGGCGCTCGCGGTCGCCGACCCCGACGATCTCCTCGCCGTCGATGGCGAGGGCAGCGTCGATCGTTCCGTCCGCGGTCACCAGCGTCCCGCCGTGTACGACGATGTCGATTGCCATGGGTATTCATCTCATCGTAGTCAAATAAACAATTCGGTGGCCGAACTGTCGAACAACGTTCGAAGAAGCACTGTATTTATGAACGAATGCGACAGGGAACTCAGGCGCGGCTGCGGGGCCGGCCGAACGGCGCACCGGCGTGTCGCGCTACCCGTCCTCGCCGAGCACCGCGGCGCGGGCCTCATCGGTGAGGTCCGCGGCGACCGTCCGGTCGTTGTCGAACTCCTGCATCACGAACTTCGACGACGTCTCGTTGATGCCGTCGATGGCGACGATCCGGTCGATCAGGTCGTTCAGCTGGTCCCGCGACTGGACGCGGCTGATGGCGACGAAGTCCACGTCGCCCATCGTGTAGTACACCTGCTCGACGCCGTCCAGTTCGTTCAGTCGCTCGCCGATCGCTTCGGAGTAGCCCCGCTCGTGTGTCACCGACACGTCGGTGATCGCGACCATCTCCAGCCCGAGCGCCAGCGGGTCCACGTCGGCGGTGATCCCCGTGATCACGTCCGCCTCCTTCAGCTTGTTCAGCCGGTAGTGGATCGTCGACTTCGAGATGTCCAGATCCTCGGCCAGCGTCTCCAGGCTCACGTCGAAGTCCCGCTCGACGCGTTCGAGGATGGCGAGATCCGTCTCGTCGAACTCCGGCGCGGTCAGGTGAGATTCGTTCATACCGACCCAAACGACCTCCTCGGGGTTAATCCTGTCATCTGCGTGCCCGGATCCGCCGGGTGCTCCGACGCGTGGACCGCCGGGTCACTCCGGCGTCTCCATTGCCGCGTCGGACACTTCCAGCCCGGCGTCCAGCGCCGCCATCGCCTCGTCTATCTCCGCCTCCGTGATCGTCAGCGGCGGGGCGACGATCAGCGTGTTGATCATGTTCGCCACGTAGGTGCCGTGGTCGGCCGCCCGCGCGGCCACCTCGTCGACCACGGTGTTCCCCTCACCGATCTTGTCCTCGCGCTCGCCGAACGGGACCCGTTTCTCCGGGTGTTTCGTCAGTTCGATCCCGCGGAACAGCCCGACGCCGCGGGTGTCGCCGACGCTCGGATGGCGCTCCCCCAGTTCCTCGATGCGCTCGCCGAGGTACTCGCCCACCTCGGCGGCCCGCTCAATGAGGTTCTCCTCGCGGTAGGTCTCGACGGCGGCCAGCCCCGCCGCGACCGCGACGGGATGGCCCGAGTACGTGTGCCCGTGACAGAACATGTTCTCCTCGAAGTGGTCGGCGATCTCGTCGGTGACGACCGTCGCGCCGAGGGGCTGGTACGCGCCGGTCAGCCCCTTCGCCATCGTCATGATGTCCGGTTCGACGCCGAACACGTCGGTGCCGAACCACTCGCCCGTGCGGCCGAACCCGGACATCACCTCGTCACAGACCAGCAACGCGCCGTGGTCGTGTGCCACCTCCTTCAGGCGCGGCAGGTACTCGTCGGGCGGGACGAGGATGCCGTTGGACCCGACGATGGGTTCGACGAGCACCGCCGCGACGGTGTCGCCCTCCAGTTCGAGCATCTCGTCGATGTAGTCGACGCTCTCCATCGGGTCCATGCTCGACCCGTACGCGTACGGGTCCGGAGCCTTGATCGTGCCGGGAATGCCCGGCTCGGCCGGGAGGCGGCGCGGGTCGCCCGTGACGCTGATCGAGCCGTAGGTCGCCCCGTGGTAGGAGCGATAGCGGGAGACGATCTTTCGCTTTCCCGTGTAGAACCGCGCGATCTTGATCGCCGCCTCGACCGCCTCCGTGCCGCTGGTCGAGAAGAACGTCTTCGAGAGGTCGCCGGGCGTGACCTCGGCGAGGGCTTCGCCCAGTTTCGCCCGCGCCTCCGTCGTGTACCCCGGGGCGACGTACGGCGTCTCCCTGACCTGCTCCGCGACGGCGTCGGCGACCCCTTCGGCCTCGTGGCCCAGGTTCGAGCACATCAGCTGGCTTGAGAGGTCGATGTACTCGTCCCCGTCCGCCGTCGTGAACCGCACGCCCTCCGTCGACACGACCTCGGTGGGGTCGACCTCCTTCTGGTAGGACCACGTCCCGAACACGTGCTCCCTGTCCGTCCGTTCGACCTCGTTCGGCCCGGTATCTGCCGGTGAGTCACGTTCTGCCATTCGTGGTTGCGCTTCGCACCCCGCTATGATTAATCTTTGGCTATAACGCGTTTCTGTTGGATCTTATCCTAATATAGATTCTAACTTCTGATTCTGTATCGTATTCACCGTAATTTGAGAACGCTGTTGAAAAGGTTTATTGCGTTGGCTGTGGTTGGTGATGTCGAATGACTATCGACACGTCCCCGCCGTGGGACGACGTACGGAACTACGTGGACGGCGAGTGGCGGACGCCGTCGGGGACCGACGGGCGGGCCGTCACGGACCCGGCGACCGGCGAGGCGCTCACCCGTGTCGGCTTTAGCTCCGCAACCGACGTGGACGAGGCCGTCCGCGCGGGCCAGGCGGCGTTCGAGACGTGGGGGTCGACGCCCGTCGAGGAGCGCATCCAGCCGCTGTTCGAACTCAAGCGCCTGCTGGAGGACCATCAGGACGAACTCGCGGAGGTGCTCGTCCGGGAGCACGGGAAGACGTTCGACGAGGCGAAGGGGGAGCTCCGGCGCGGCATCGAGAACGTGGAGGTGGCCTGCGGCGTCCCGACGACGATGCAGGCGGGGCACCTGCCGAACGCCGCACCCGACATCGACGAGACGGCGGTCCGGAAGCCCCTCGGCGTGTTCACCGCGATCACGCCGTTCAACTTCCCGGGCATGATCCCGCTGTGGTTCCTGCCGTACGCCGTCGCCACTGGCAACGCGTTCGTGCTGAAGCCGAGCGAGCAGGACCCCGTCGTTGCCGAGCGGATCTTCGAACTGGTCGACCGCGCCGGCTTCCCGGACGGCGTCGTCCAGCTGGTCAACGGCGGCGTCGAGACGGTCAACCACCTCCTCGACCACGACGGCGTCCACGGGGCGTCGTTCGTCGGCTCCACGCCGGTCGCGCGGGAGATATACGAGCGCGCGGCGGCGAACGGCAAGCGCGTCCAGGCGCAGGGCGGGGCGAAGAACCACATCATCGTCACGGAAACGGCGGACCTGGAGTTCGCGGCGCGCAAGACCGTCTCGTCGGCGTGTGCCTGCGCGGGCGAGCGCTGCCTGGCGAACGACGTGGTCGTCGTCGAGAGGGCCGTCTACGACGAGTTCGTGGACCTGGTCCTCGACGAGGCGCGGGACCGAACCGTGGGCTACGGACTCGACGACGGCACCGACATCGGCGCGCTGATCACGCCGGAACACGAGACGCGGGTCCGCGACATGATCGCCGCCGGCGTCGACGAGGGTGCGGAACTGCTGCTCGACGGCCGCGACGTGACCGTCGAGGGCTACCCCGACGGGAACTTCCTCGGCCCCACCGTCTTCGGCGACGTGGACCCGTCGATGTCCATCGCCCGGGAGGAGATATTCGGGCCGGTGCTCGGTCTGCTGTCGGTCGCGGACATAGACGAGGCGGTCGACGTGCTGAACCGCAGCGACTTCGGCAACGCGGCCAGCCTCTTCACCGGCAGCGGCGCTGACGCCCGGACCGTCCGCCACGAGGCGGACGTGGGGAACCTCGGCGTGAACGCCGGGACGGCAGCACCCATGGCCTTCTTCCACTTCGGCGGCTGGAAGGACTCCTTTTTCGGGGACCTGCACGCGCAGGGGGAGGACATGATCCACTTCTACACGGACACGATGACCTACATCGAGCGCTGGCCGGACGCCTGACTAGATCAGTCGTCGAAACCGCTCCGTACAAAACAGCTGAACGTCGCCGGAAACGGGGAAAACGCGCTGAACGGCAGAGGCAGGGGGCGTCGCCGCCCGAGGTACTCACTCGTAGACGTGCACGTCGCCGGTCGTGTTGTCCGCGATGTAGTCCCAGTCGTACTCGACGCCGAGGCCGGGGCCATCCGGCACGGCGACGGTCCCGTCGTCGTCGACGGCGTCCATCATGTCGGAGTAGCCGCCCTCGTACACGGGCGGCTGGGTGTTCTGGCAGTGCGGGTGGACCAGCGCCATCTCGTAGTAGTTGGAGTTGCGGCACGCGGCGATGCAGTGGCGCTGTGCCGGGCCGGGCGCGTGGAACTCCACGTCGAGGCCGTACGCCTCGGCCATGTGTGCGACCTTCATCGCGCCGGTGACCCCCGCGTCGTACTCGGGGTCGGCCCGGAGGAAGTCGGTCGCCTCGTTGCTCGCGAAGTCGGACTTGATCTCCAGGCCGCGGATGTGCTCGGTCTGGAGGATCGGCGTGTCGAGCTTCCGGGCGAGCTTCCGGTGGGCGTGCTGGGAGATGCCGCCGTCGCGGAACGGGTCCTCGTACCAGAAGAAGTCCTGTTCGTCGCAGGCGCGACCGAGCTCCAGCGCGTCCGCGAACGTCTCCAGCTCGCAGGCGGGGTCGTGCATCAGGTCCATCTCGTCGCCGACGCGCTCGCCGACGGCGTGGACCGCCTCGACCTCCCGGGTGAGGTCGCGCGACTCGTCGCCGCCGCCCCAGCCGTGGATCTTGAAGCCGCCGAACCCCTCGTCGCGGCACGTCTCGGCGAAGTCAGCGAAGGCCTCGGGCGAGTCAAGCCCGCCGGCGTCGTCGCCGTGGTACGTCGACGCGTAGGCGGGGATGCGCTCGCGGTACGTGCCGAGCAGTTCGTGGATCGGCGCGTCGTAGTACTTGCCCGCGAAGTCCCACAGCGCGATGTCGATCGGGCCGATCCCCATCCGGTCGTACTTGCGGAGCGCGCGCTTGATCTCCGACCAGTGCTTCTCGCGCTTGAGCGGGTCCTTGCCGATCAGGTACTTCGCGATGATGTTGTACTGGGCCGCGGCCGGGGAGTTCCCGCCCACGTACTCCCCGGTGATCCCCTCGTCGGTGTGGATCTTCACGCCGAACAGCTTCCGGTAGGTCGTCTCTCCCGGCTCGTACACCAGGTTGAAGCCGTGCTCGTCCGTCCCCACGTCCTCCAGGGGGTACTCGAACTCGCGGCTCTCTATCTTGGTTATCGTCGGTGCCATGACCCGACGTTCCGCGGAGCGGATAATAAAACTGTCCACCCTGTCCGGGGACGGGTCCCGTCAGAGGGCGACTCCGCTCAGTCCCCGTCGAGCGCCCCGATCCGCTGGATCCCGTGCTCGCCGAGGCGGAACGAGCAGCCGACGTGGGGCGGTTCGATGACTCGCGGGTACTCGTGGGAGGTGGCGTGCTCGTGGAGCACCTTCGGGTCCGCGCCGACGCCCTGCCACATGTCGTGGTGCGAGGGGACGAGGCGGTCGAGTTCGAGCTGGTTGGCCGCCTCGATCACCTGGTTCTCGTCCATGTACCACTTCGTGCGCTCGCCGTGGCCGAGTTCCGGCTTGTATATCTGCCCGACCGAGCCGAACGCGAGCGCGCCCACGTCGAGGTCGAACTCGCCGGCGACGGATGCGAACGCGTCGGCCGGCCGGCTGTCGCCCCCGTGGAAGAAGGTGCCCGCCTCGTGCTCGACGACGTAGCTCACCGGCTCGATTGCGTCCGGGTCGTTCGCGCCCCGGACGTGGACCGTGAAGTCGCCGACCTCGAAGTCGTCGCCCGCGGCGACGACGTTGCGCCGGTCCTCCGGCGCTTCCAGGTCGCTGTCGTAGTCCGGCGACTCGTAGGACGCGCTCGGTGCGTACAGGTCGGCCCCGCAGTCCTCGACGAGCGGGCCGTACGACGGCGGGTGCATGTGGTCGATGTGCTCGTGGGTGACGAGCACGCCGTCGCAGTCCGTCGCGTCAGCCGGGTCCAGCGGTACCGGGATCATCCGGACGATGTTCGGCGGGTCACCGGTCCCGAAGTACGGGTCGACGTACAGCGTCGTCGACGCCGACCGAAGCACGAAGCCGTTGCAGCCCAGATACCAGACGATCACGCCGTCACCGGGGTCGGCTCCCTCGATCTCGTCGCTGACGAACCAGTCGTCCCAGGTCGAGTCTACCATATCGCTGAGGTCGTCCGGGCGGCCCAAAAACGTTGCTGCCCGGGCGACGCGGGGCGGAGGTGTCGGGGCTGTTCTCAGCGCAGGTCGACCGTTTCGCCGGTTTCGGAGGCCTCGTAGACCGCCTTGATCGCCTCGATGTCGACGAGGCCGTGCTCGCCGTCGGGGTACGGGTCGTCGCCGGCCAGCAGGCAGTGCGAGAAGTACTCGAACTCCTCCTCCATCTGGTCGGCCTGCTCGAAGCCGACATCGAACGTCGTCCCGCCCCGGGAGACGGTGAGCGCGCGGTCGTCCCACGGGTAGAACGCGGGTTCGACCCGGACGCGCCCCTCGGTCCCGATGACGGAGATGTGGCTCGCCATGTAGGCGTTCTGGCTGGCAGTACAGACCGCGTACACGTGCCCCGGGAAGTCGAGCTGGAACGCGCCGTGTTCGTCCGGCACGTCGTCGAACTCCTCGTTGACGGACGCGACCGTCCCGCGCACGCTGACCGGGTCCGCACCCAGCAGGAACCGGCTGGTGTTCAGCGGATACAGGCCGATGTCCATCACCGCACAGCCGCCCGACAGCTCGCCGTCGAGTCGCCACTGGTCCGGGTCGGGTACGAGGTCGAGGATCGGCTCGGTCATGTTGCCGTTGACGAACACCGGGTCCCCGATCACGCCCTCGTCGATGAGGTCCTTCGCGCGTCGGACCGCCGGTTCCGTGTGCATCCGGTAGGCGATCATCAGCGTCGCGTCGTGCTCGTCGCAGACCTCGACCATCCGCTCGGCGCGCTCGATGGTCGCCTCCATCGGCTTCTCGCAGAGGATCGCCTTGTCGAGCTTCGCGGCCGTCTCGACGAACGGGAGGTGGAGCGCGTTCGGCGTGACGACGTAGACGGCGTCGTACGCGTCGCTCGCTTTCCCCTCGTGGAACTCGTCGTAGGTGATCGCGTGCTCGACGGTCGGGGACGACGCCGCGATTTCCTCCGCCTTCTCGCGGTCCCCGCTGACGAGCACGGTCGTCTCGCAGAGGTCGCCGTTCGCGACGGCCGGCATCGCCTGCTCGCGGGTCCACCACCCGACGCCGATCATTGCGAACCGGACCGGGTCGTCGGTCTCGGTGATCTCCTGCCAGTCCCGTCGGTCGAAGTCGTCGGCGAGCGCCTCTAGCTCCATGTCGGGACCGTCACGGGCGGCCGTAATAGTCGTTGCGTCGAAACGCGGGAGAGGCGAACTGACTACCCGCTCAGTAGTTGTCGTACACCGTCTTGGAGATGGTGTAGAAGTCGAGGCCAGCGTCGCCCTGCTCGCGGTAGGTCTCGCTGGAGGACGCCTTCATCCCGCCGAACGGGACGTGCAGCTCAAGCCCGGTCGTCTTCTCGTTGACCTTCACGACGCCCGCCTCGGCCTCGTCGACGTAGCGGTTGGCCTCGGTGTGGTCGTCGGTCACGATGCTGGCCGAGAGCCCGTAGTCGACGCCGTTCGCCACCTCGACGGCCTCCTCGTAGCCGCTGACGGGGATGACCGACAGCACCGGGCCGAAGATCTCCTCCTGTGCGATCCGATAGTCCGGCTCCACGTCGGAGAAGACGGCCGGCTCCACGAAGTAACCCTCGCCGTCTATCGCCTCGCCGCCGGTTTCGAGGGTCGCGCCCTCGTTCTGTCCGACCTCGACGTAGTCGAGCGTGCCCTCCAGTTCGGACTCGCTCACGTGAGGCCCCATGTCGGGCTCGTCCAGCCCGTGGCCCGGCTCGATCGCCTCGGCGCGCTCGACGACGGCCTCGACGAACTCGTCGTACACGTCCTCGTAGACGATGGCGCGGGAGCAGGCGGTGCAGGCCTGCCCGGTGACGCCGAACGCGCCCGAGGCGACGATGTCTGCGGCCTCCTCGACGTCGGCCGTGTCGGAGACGATGGTCGGGTTCTTCCCGCCCATCTCCAGCTGGACGCGCTTGCCGTCCTCGGTGGCGGTGTCGTACACGCCGTTGCCGACCTTCGTGCTACCCGTGAAGGAGATGGCGTCCACGTCGGAGTGGCTGGCGATGGTCCCGCCGACTTCGCTGCCGGGGCCGGTGACGACGTTGAGCACGCCGTCCGGGAGACCGGCCTCCTCGAGCGCCTTCGCCATCTCGTGGACGACGCCGGGCGCGAGCGACGCGGGCTTGATGACCGCCGCGTTGCCGGCCGCAAGCGCGGGCGCGATCTTCCACGCCGGGATGGCGATGGGGTAGTTCCACGGCGTGATCAGGCCCGCGACGCCGACCGGCTCGTTTTTGGTGTACAGGTTCGTGTTCCGCGAACTGGACCCCTTGACCGTGCCGCCCAGGTCGCTTGCCTTCGCGCCGTAGTAGTCGAAGATGTCGATGGCGCGCTGGACCTCGCCGCCGGCCTCGGCGCGCGTCTTCCCCTCCTCGCGGACGAGGAGTTCGGTCAGTTCGTCCTTGCGCTCGGCCAGCAGCGCGCCGGTCCGCGAGAGGACGCGGCCGCGCTCGGGACCGGGCGTCGACCCCCACTCGTCGCTCGCGGCGACTGCCGCCTCGATGGCCGCCTCGGCGTCGTCCGCGTCGGACTGCGGGTACGTTGCGACGACCTCGTCCGGGTTCGCCGGGTCGTAGGTGTCGAACGTCTCTCCGGTGTTCGCGTCGGTCCACTCGCCGTTTACGTAGTTTTCGTACTCCGTCGCCATACCAACTGATCCGTCCCGTTCGCCTTTAACCCTTTACCCTCGCGGTCGGTGCGACGGGGGATTTATGACGACCAAGGTTCACCGTTGCTCCATGCGATACTATCGGCTCGACAGCGGTTCCGACGACAGACTCGTCGCCGCCGACGGCGACGCCGCTTACGATCTCACGGCAGTGAAGCCCCGACTCGACGGGTTCGCCGACCTCGCCGCGGCCGCAAACGTCGCGGGGACCGGCGTCGACGCGCTCGCCGAGGACCTGGTAGCCGACGCCCCGGTCGTCGACCGCCAGTCCGCCGAGACGGCGCTTCCGGTCGTTCCGGAGGAGGTGTGGGCGGCCGGCGTCACCTACGAGATCAGCGAGGAGGCCCGCGAGGCCGAGAGCGGCATGCCCGAGATGTATCTGGACGTGTACGGCGCGGAGCGGCCGGAGATATTCTTCAAGGCGACGCCGAGCCGGACCGTCGGGCCGGGCGACGCCATCGGGGTGCGCGGCGACTCCGAGTGGGACGTGCCGGAGCCGGAACTCGGGATCGTCCTCTACGACGGCGAGACCGTCGGCTACACCGTCGGCAACGACGTGAGCAGCCGGTCGATCGAGGGCGAGAACCCGCTCTACCTACCGCAGGCCAAGGTGTACGACCGGTGTTGCTCGCTCGGTCCCTGCGTCGCCTCGGTCGACTCCGTCGGCGACCCGCACGACCTGACGATGTCGATGTCCATCGAGCGCGACGGCGAGACGCTGTACGACGAAGCCACCTCGACCGGCGAGATGGCCCGGTCCTGCGAGGAACTGGTCGACTACTGGACCGCCCACAACGCGGTCCCCGAAACCGGCGTGTTGCTCACCGGCACGTCGCTCGTCCCCGGGGACGGGTTCACCCTGCAGTCCGGCGACGACGTCGCTATCTCCATCGAGGGCATCGGCGATCTGACCAACTCGGTCGTCGAGGTCTGAGACTGACTGTCGGGCCCGTTCCGGCCGTGGCAAGGCACCCTCCCTTCGGCTCACACCGAAAACGCGCGTTTTTCTTTGCTGAACACCGAACCGGCGAACTCACGCGGCCCGATGGCCCGGCGAGTTCAGGAGTAGGCGAGGTTGAGTTCGACGACGTTCGCGACGCTCTCCAGCAGTTCCGGGACCGTCGACTCCAGCCGCTCGCCCGTCATCCGGCTCTTCGGACCGGAGACGCTGATCGCGGCGATCGGTCGGTCATCGTCGTCAAGCACCGGCACCGCGGCACAGCAGAGTCCGGCGATCCGCTCCTCCCGATCGAACGCGACGCCGCGCTCGCGGACTTCGGCCAGCTGGCGCTTCAGTTCCGCCGGGTCGGTCGTCGTCCGCTCCGTGGCGGCGGGCAGCCCCTGCTCGGCCAGGACCTCGTCGACGTGGGAGTCCGGGCTGTGTGCGAGTATCGCCTTGCCGAGCGCTGTGCTGTGCAGGTAGACCCGATGCCCAGTACTCGCCGCGACGTTCACCGCCTGGTCGCCCCGGACGCGGCAGAGGTAGACGCCCTGGCCGTGTTCCTCGACGAGGAGGTTGACGAGTTCGCCCGTCTCGTCGGCCAGCGACTCCAGTTCCGGCCGTGCGGTCTCGTACAGGTCGTCGCGCTGGCGCGCGTATCGACCCAGACCGAGGAACCGTAGCCCGACGTAGTACTCGGATCCCTCCCTGACGACGTACTCCTCCTGTTCGAGCGTTTCGAGGTGGTTGTAGGCGCTGCTTTTCGGCACGTCGAGTTCCGAGGCGACGGCGGTGACGCCCGCGCCGTCGAGTCGACGGAGCGTCTCCAGCACCTCGAACGTCCGTTCGACCGACTTGATCGGTGACGCCGCGTTCTCTCCCATACCCTTACGTAGCGGCGTTTCGCAGAAATATCTATCCGTTCGCCGTTACTGAACGGACTATGCCGCCCTTCACAGTGTTCCCCCAGCAGACGCCGGTTGCACGCTGTCTCAGAACGATTTCGGTTGCTCGACGAAAGTACGCGCTCTCCGTTCTGCGTTAGTGAACGCAGTTCGTCCGCCAAATAGATTACAATGATATATCTGTAAAGCACGTTCGTTACATTGGCTGATCTCGATGAATCCAAAACCTATTAATGCCGAACGTGCATTCGGTAGGCCATGGACTCAGCCAGCATCGATATCGAGAACATCGGCGGGATCGAGTCTATCGAGGCGGAGATCCCGCCCGGCGTGACGGTCCTCGCCGGACCGAACGCGTCGAACAAGACGTCGTTTCTGCAGGCGATCATGGCGGGACTCGGAAGCGACCACGTACCCCTGAAAGGCGACGCCGACGAGGGTCGCGTGGCGCTGGACATCGGCGGCGAAACCTACGAGCGGACGTTCACACGCGCCGGATCGGACATCGTGGCGGAGGGCGACCGGTTCCTCGACGACCCGGAACTGGCCGACCTGTTCGCGTTCCTCCTGAGTTCGAACGAGGCGCGCCGGGCGGTCGAAACCGGCGTCGACCTGCGCGAACTCATCATGCGCCCGGTCGACACCGACGCCATCCAGTCGGAGATAGAGCGCGTCCGGGGGGAGAAAGCCGATCTGGACGAGGAACTCGACCGCATCCAGTCGCTCAAGCGACGGCTTCCCGACCTCGAAGAGCGAAAGCAGTCCCTCGAAGCCGACATCGAATCAAAGCGCTCCGAGCTAGAAGCGGTCGAGCGCGAACTGGACGAGGTCGACACCTCCGTGGAGGACCGTCGCGAGGAGCAGGACGAACTCGAAACGAAGCTGTCGGAGCTGAGCGACGTCCGGTCGGAACTCGACGACGTCCGCTACGACATCGAGACCAAGCGGGAGAGCCTCGAATCGCTCCGGAGCGAACGCCGCGAACTCGCCGAACGCGAGGACGAACTCGACGCCGTCCCGGACGCCGAACTCGACACGATCGAGGACCGGATCGACGACCTCCGACGGGAGCAACAGACGCTGAACAGCGAGATCAGCGAACTACAGAACACGATCCGGTTCAACGAGAAGATGGTCGACGACGCCCGTCAGGGGAAACACCCGGCCATCGATACGGTGACCGACGGCGGCGAAGCGGCCGCGCTCACCGACCAGCTCGTCGAGAGCGACCAGCAAACCGTCTGCTGGACCTGTGGCTCGGAGGTGCAGGTCGACCGGATCGAGGACACCCTCGACAGCCTCCGGGACCTCCGGGCGGAGAAGATCGACGCCAAGGACGAGGTCGAGGCCGAACTCGACGAGTACACGGACCGCAAACGGGAGTACGAGCGCCGGCAACAGAACCGCGAGGAGATCCGGACCCGGCTCGCGCGGACCGAGACCGAGATCGAGGCGACGGAGGACGACCTGGCGGAACTGACCGACCGGAAGGAGACGCTCACCGAGGAGATCGAGGCGCTCGAACGCGAGGTCGAGACGCTCGAAACCGACACGTACGAGGACGTCCTCGACCACCACCGGGAGGCCAACGAACTGGAGTACGAACTCGGGAAGTTAGAGACCGAGCGCGACGAGGTCGCCGCGGAGATCGAGGAGATCGAAGACGAGATCGGACGCGAGGACGAGATCGAGCGCCGTCGGGCGGAACTGGAGGAGGAACTGGTCGACCTCCGGACGCGGATCGACCGCATCGAGTCCGAGGCCGTCGAGGAGTTCAACGACCACATCGACCAGGTGCTCTCCATCCTCGACTACGAGAACATCGAACGCATCTGGATCGAAATCGTCGAGCGCGAGGTCCGGAATGGCCGCCGGAAGACGACCGAGAACGGCTTCGAACTCCACGTCGTCCGGAGCAGCGAGAGCGGCGTCGCCTACGAGGACACCGTCGACCACCTGAGCGAGAGCGAGCGCGAGGTGACCGGCCTCGTGTTCGCGCTGGCGGGCTACCTCGTCCACGACATGTACGAGTCGGTGCCGTTCATGATCATGGACGCGCTGGAGCCGATCGACTCGGACCGGATCGCGGCGCTCGTCGACTACTTCTCCTCGCACGTCGACTACTTCGTGGTCGCGCTGCTTCAGGAGGACGCACAGGCGCTCGACGACGAGTACCACCGGGTGCCCGAGGTCGGGGCGTAGCAGACCTATAGATTTTCGATAATATAAGTAATATCGATATATCTGTTACAGCGTTTTCTCTCGGTTGCTCGCCGACTATAGCGATCATCCCGATAAGTGGGATGAAACACGCTTATTCTCCGCTTCGGCTGTCCACGCCGAAATCGAACCCGACTACGGCGGAATCCCCAGGAAAAACGCCTGTAAGCAGCTAAACAACCGATCAGCCTATTGCTCGCTCAGATCGGACGATAACCTACAAACTATCGATACGTTACAGTACTTCCCATGAGTCATATAAATTGATCGCGGACGCCCATGCCTCCGACGGCTCGCGTTCAGACGTGGTCGCGGGGGAGCAGGTCCTCGAACCGCTGGTCGGCCAGCCACTCGCAGAGCGCGACGAGTTGTTCCGACGCGGCGTCGAACAGTCGCGCGCCCTTCTCGGCGGTCGCGTCGGTCTGGTCGCCGAGGACGCCGTTGGCCGTGTTGTCGATGGCGTCGTAGAACGTTCGCGCGCCGTGTTTGACCGTGTCCGCGTCCTCTACGCTCGGGATCCCACCGTCGCGCGCGTCGGCGAGTCGGTCGTCGTGGACCAGTTCGGGGTGGAGATGCTGGATCATCGCCGTCTCCTTCGGGCCGCCGTGGGGGCCGTTCCGCGCGAACGCCTCGTCGACGAGGTCGGGGATGCTCTCGTCCCACATCCACTCGACGGCGTAGGCGGTCCCGTCGTCGCGGAGTCGGCGGCCGACCTCGCGGAGGTGTTCGACGTTGCCGCCGTGGGCGTTGACGAACACGATGCGGTCGATGCCGTGGTACGTGAGGTTCCGTGCGATCGACTCGACGTAGTCGCGGAACGCCGGCGCGTCGGCCCACATCGTGCCGTGGAACTGCCGGTGGTGCGGGCTAACGCCGACGGTGATCGTGGGCGTACAGAGATAGCCGGTCCGGTCGGCCACCTCCCGGGCGTACGCTTCCGCGATCAGGTGGTCGGTTCCCTCCGGGAGGTGCGGACCGTGCTGCTCGGTCGAACCGAGCGGCACCAGCGCGAGCGACTCCGCCTCGAAGTACGATTCAAGGTCCGGCCAGGCCTCGTCGGCGAGATACATTCGACCGACAAGTGGGACGCCTGCCGCTTGAAGGGTCCGGTCCGGACTCCCCGCTCGTTCGGCAGTGCCCTGGCCCAGTGTCAGCCGCTCCCGTGGTGTGGTAATACACTACACGAATCAAATCGTACTATTTAATTCCTTCAGGTAATTACCCCAGGTATGGACTCAGCGAACGACGGAACGCGGTTCACCTTCGACGCGGAGCGGCGGCCGCCGTTGCGGCAAGCGATCGTCCCGGTGCTCGGTGTCGTCGTCTTTCTGGGTGTCGGGTCGGGCGTGCTGAAACTGGCACCGCACGGGCCGCTGCTGTGGAGCGCCGTGCTGACCGGGCTGGTCGGCCGCTACTGGATGGGCCTGACGTGGGACGACCTGTACGACGGGATCGCCCACAGCCTCCTGATGGGCATGGAGGCGATACTGATCCTCTTCGTCATCTACGCGCTCATCGCGACGTGGATCAGCGCGGGGACGATCCCGGGACTGATGTACTACGGCCTCGCCGCGCTCGGCCCGGAGATATTCCTGCCCGTGACCGCGCTGCTGGCGGCCGTCGTCGCGTTCTCGATCGGCTCGTCGTGGACGACCGCGGGCACGCTCGGTGTGGCGTTCATCGGGATCGGCTCGGGGCTCGGTGTCCCGGCACCGATGACCGCCGGTGCGATCCTCACCGGGGCCTACGCCGGCGACAAGCAGTCGCCGCTCTCGGACACGACGAACCTCGCCGCCGCGGTGACCGACACGGACCTGTACGACCACATCCGGGCGATGCGCAACGGCACGGCGGTCGCGCTCGGGCTCTCGGTCGTCCTGTACGCCGTCCTCGGGCTGACGGCCACCGGGGAGATCCCCGCCGGCAGGGTCGGGACCATCCAGACCGCGCTCGCGGGGACGTACGACCTCTCCGTGCTCGTCTTCCTCCCGCTGATCGTCACGTTCGGGCTGGCGCTCTACGGGTATCCGGCGCTGCCGACGCTGGTCGCCGGCGTGTTCGCCGGCGTCGGGACGACGGTCGCGGTGCAGGGGCGACCGTTCACCGCCGCCTGGGAGACGTTCCTGAGCGGGACGGGGCCCGAAACCGGCGTCGAACTCGTCAACGGCCTGCTGACCAGCGGGGGGCTGGAGGGGTCCGCGTGGACCATCGCCGTCGTCGTGGCGGCGCTCTCCCTCGGCGGCCTCCTCGAAGCGACCGGCGTCATCGCCACGCTCGCGGCGCGTCTCGCCGGGGCCGTCCGCGGCCGGGCGTCGCTCGTCGCCGGGACGGGGGCCTCCGCGTTCGCCGTGAACCTGTTCTCGGCCCAGCAGTACATGAGCATCGTCGTCCCGGGGATGACGCTCCGGGAACTGTACGACGAGTACGGCCTCGATTCGGCCTCGCTGTCGAAGGCGATAGAGTCCGTCGGCACCCCGACGGGCGCGCTGATCCCCTGGCACGCGGGCGGCGTGTACATGGCCGGCGTCTTCGGCGTTGCCACGCTTGAGTACGCGCCGTACTACTTCTTCGCGTACCTCTCGCCGCTGGTGCTGTTCGTGTCCGCGGCCGCCGGACGCGGCTTCGTCCTGCAGGAGGGCGTCGCCGACGACCCCGAGCCAGCGACCGCGGACGACTGATCCGCGACGAGGGACTCTACCCGTCCGGTCGCCGTCACCAGGCGTCGTCGAGGACTGCCTCGACGTCCTCCCGCGTGGGGTCGAGGTTCGCCGGCCCGTTGTCGACGAAACTGTCGGTGACGACCGCGTCCGCGACGGCGGGGAACGACTCACGGGACAGGTCCTCGATCGTCCGGAGCTGGGACGGGAGGTCCAGCGCGTCGCGGACTGCGACTACTTCCTCGACGACGGCATCGGCGAGGGCGTCGTCGGAACGGCCCTCGGCGTCCGCGCCGAGCGCCTCGGCGAGCAGCCGGCGGCGACCGTCGACGCGCTCGAACAGGTAGCGAAGGACGTGGGGCGCGACGATGGCGTGGGCCGCGCCCTGCTGGACGGTCGAGTGCGCCGTCAGCCCGTGGCCGAAGGCGTGGATCAGCGACAGCGTGGTCCCGTCGGGCCGCGAGATGCCGTACTGGACGAGCAGGGTCCCCTCCACCACGCGCTCCAGCGCCTCGCCGTCGTCGTGGTCCTCGGCGAGCGCCGGAAGCCCGTCCCGCAGGAGCGAGAGCCCTCGGGTGGCCGTCGCGTCGGTGACCGGCGCGGCAGTTCGGGCGTACAGCGTCTCGATCCCCTTGTCGAAGCCGTTCATCGCCGACCCGGCGAGCACCCCCCACGGCGTCGTCGCGAACAGGTCCGGGTCGTAGAACGCCGCGGCGGGCATCAGTTGCGCGTCGCCGATGCCGCCGCTCACCGGCTCGTCGACCAGGCCACCGGCGGGCGCGGCCGTGAGTCCGGCGACCTGCGAGAGGTCCGCGCCGGCGAGCGTCGTCGGCACCGCGACGATCGGCGGGACGCCGTCCGGTATCGAGAGCGTCCCACGCTCGGCGAACTCCCCGCCCGCGTCGGCGGGCGACCGGTCCGACGCCGCGAGCACCGCGACGGCCTTCGCCGTGTCGAGGCTGCTCCCGCCGCCGAGGCTCAGGACGGCGTCCGCGTCCGCCTCCCGCATCGCGACCGCGCCGTCGACCGCGGTTCGCAGGCGCTTTTCCGGCGTCGTCTCGGCGAAGACGCTCCCGAGGCGGTCCCCGAGTCCGTCGAGCACCGGGTCGATGACCTCGGGCGTGTTCCCGACCGTCTCCCCGCAGACGACGAGCACGCTGTCGATCCCCTGCCGGTCGAGTTCGGGGGCGAGCGAGTCCACGACGCCGCGGTCGAACCGGAGCACCGGCGAGTCGTATTCGAAACGGTCGGTCCCGTCCGGGCGAAGCTCGGTCATGTCTGTCCACTGGGCCGGACTGTACGTAACCCTCGGGGTTCTCCCGCCGACGGTTGGCTCGTCACTCACTCGTCGCCATGGGTGACTGTCAGCACCGGGACTTCCGCGTGTCGGAGGGTTCGCTCGGCCGTGCTCCCGAGGAGGACCCGTTTCAGCCCGGTCCGGCCGGCAGTTCCCATGGCGATCAGGTCGATCCCGTGGTCCTCGGCGTACGCCAGCACGTCCCGGGAGGGGGACCCCTCAACGACGGCGGTGACGGCGTCGACACCAGCTTCCCGTGCTCGCTCCGCGACCGCCTCCGTCGCCTTCTCCCCCTCCGCTTCGAGGCGCTCGGTGAGTTCGGCGGGCGGCCGCAGGTTCGGGCTGGCTGCGACCCTGGAGAAGTCGACGACGTTCAGCGCGTGAACGCGGGCGTCCATGGCCTGCGCGATCCCGACGGCGTGCTCGGCCGCGGCGGCCGCGTGGTCGCTGCCGTCGGTCGGGACGAGGATATCGTCGTACTGCCCCTCGCCCCCGTCATCTTCGACCGGCTTCGCCGTCAGGACCGGCACGTCCGCGAGCCGGACGACGCGCTCCGTGACGCTGCCGGCGACGTACCGGTCCACGCCGGTCCGGCCGTGGGTCCCCATGGCGATCAGGTCCGCGTCGTGGTCGTCGGCGTAGTCGAGTATCGCCTCGGCCGGCGACCCCCTGACGACTGCTGTCTCGACCGCCGTCTCCCCCGTGACGAGCGCCTCGACGGACTCGACGGTTTCCGCCGCGTCCGCTTCGAGCCGGTCGACGAACTCGCTGTCGACGCCGCCCGCGTTGAACATCCCGCCGGCAGTCACCAGGTCGACCGCGCTGATCACGTGTACCGTCGCGTTGAACCGCCGCGCGAGCGCCTGTGCGTGCCCGGCCGTAGCTGCCGCGTGGTCGCTGCCGTCCGTCGGAATCAGAATCGTGTCGTACATGGATGGGGTCTGCGTGTCGGTTGACCGCGTTCGGACTTAAATCGGGGGCCGGGCACTCACTGCGAGTTGATGCCACGGGCACGGGTACGGACGAGCTTTCGTTCGATCGCGTTCAGCCGCTGTGACACGGCCGAGGGCGTCACACCGAGTTCCCCGGCGAGGTCCGACAGCGAGGCGTTCCGCGGCTGCTCGTAGTAGCCCGCCTCGATGGCCAGCGTGAGCACTTCGCGCTGTTTTGCCGTCAGCGCGACGCCGTCGACCGACGACCCGTCGTCGGCGCTGTCGGCCCGGATGCGTTCCAGCGACACCGACGCGCCGACGCCCCGGAGGTCGCTAACGACGGCCCGAAGCTCCTCGCGGCTCGGGACGACGACCGAGTACAGCAGACGACCGTCCTCGACGGATTCGATCTCCGGGATACAGTCGTGGTCCGCCAGCACCGAGCACGGACAGGTCTCGCCGACCGTGGTGCGCTCGTAGTCCGCGTCCCCGTCGCCTTCGACGACGACCTGACACGTCTCGTCCACGGCCGACCGGCTCAGCGACTGTCTGATCTCGTCCGCGTCGCGCTCCCGGAGCGGACAGACCGAGGCGGAGTCGACCTCGACGGCGAGCTGTACCTCCAGTGGCCCCACCCCCATCGCCGTCTCGTTCGCGTTCGCGGTGTCCCCGATCATCACATCTGGGGGTTGGACCGGCTCCGCCTATATACACGGCCCCTGTTCTCCGAACCTGAGAATCGGGAGGTTCGCACTTATCACCCGCCAGCCGGTGACCTCGTCGGAAAAAACCCGAACGCAGGGGACCCCCGCCGTCCAGTCCGGATCAGTCGGACGGTAGCTCGGCGCTCCGGGCGTCCTCCGTTCTGGGTTCGGGCGTCGCCATCCGGTAGATTCCCCACAGCACTAGGACCACGAGCCCCGCGATGACGAGCCCGGTCCGCAGTACCGGGTCGACGGCCGGGGACGCCAGCACCTCGCCGGCGTCGTTGGTGATCGGGACCGGACTGTACGGCTCGCCCGCGATCAGTTCCACGATTCCGAGGACGACGACCCCCAGCAGCATGAGCGCGCTGCCGAGTGCCATCGCCGCCTTGTCGACGGTGTCGTACTGTGATTTCATGTTTTGTCCCTCCTTAGCCGAGCAGGTACCGCAGTCTGGGGCGTTGCTTGACGAACTCCGTGCGTTCGATGACCGCGTCCAGGCCGTAGTAGCGGCCGGTCGCCAGAACCGCCATCGTCACGAACAGCAGCAGGCCCATGAAGTCGCCGTTCACCAGCCCGTTGCCGAAGCCGGCGTTGCCGATCCAGAACAGGACCATGAAGAACGCCCCGAAGAAGGACGCCAGCCGGACCAGAACCCCGAACAGCAGCCCGAGTCCGATCAGCGTCTCGCCCAGCGGCACCATCGGCTCGATGAACCAGGCGAGGTTGTTCCCCATCCACACCGGGATGGGACCGAGCGCCGTGCCCTCCATTCCCTGCAGGTACGCCGGCCCGTAGCTGTACGCCAGGCCGTCCTCGATCAGTTTCGTGATCCCCGCGTGGAAGAACCACCAGCCGGTGACGACCCGCAGGAACGCCAGCCAGTACCCCGCGAGCGGCCCCGACAGTTCGAACTCGAACTCGTCCGACAGCGGATTGGCCGCCTGATATGACATGGTTATCTCACCTCACACGTACTCCTACCACGGGGAGGGTCGAATGCGCGTCCCACCAGTTTACAGGGTTTTAAGTACGCACACCGGCGCACCGTCACGACCGGGAGGATCGGCCCTTCACTGGACGCCGGTCGACCCCGACCGGGGGCCGCGGCCCGACTCTCCGGTCGTCCAGTCCCCGACGTTCGTCACCCGAGGCCGTCCGTCGGGCGGTGACGCCGCGTCCGCCTCGCCAGTCCGCCGGACCGCGCGTCGCTGCCGCTTCCCAACCTCGTTCGTGACCGCGTCGACGAACGCGGCATACGCCGCCCGCGTCCGGTCGTCGTCGCCTTCGCCGTCCGAACCATGCCGCAGCCGCCGGTCGACGGGGAGCGGGCCGAGGGGCCGCCGGTCGACCGCCGTCGCAAGCGCTTCACCGCCGGCCCCGTCGGTCGACCGACCACCGCTCGCCCGCTGGAACGACCGCACCGTCTCCGCGATGCCCAGGACCGGTATATCGTGTTCAGCGAGCGTTGAGACGGTGCGGATCGCGGCGTTTCCCTCGTCGGGCATCGTCGTAGTCGCCAGGACCGCCCCGGCCATACCGACCTCCCCGACTCCCGACCCGGCTTCGCCGCCCGGCGGGAGGCTGACGAACAGGTAGTCGAGTGGCCGCCACTCCACGTCGCAGACGAGCGCCGTCAGCAGCCCGTCCTCGGGGGGTCGCCCCGCTGTCGGCCGACCGTCGGTGCGGAACCAGTCCGCACACAGCAGTTTCAGTCCGTCCGTCTCGGCCGGGACGAACCGCTCGGCGGCGTCGCGCCGTCGGTCGTCCGGAAGCCCGACCAGCTCCGCCGCGCTCGGTCCGTTCCCGTCCGCGTCGAGGACGCCGACGCGAGCGCCGCGACCCGCGAGCTCCGTCGCGGCGTTGACGGCCACTGTCGTTTTCCCGACGCCACGGTCCCCGGCGGTCACAGCGACGGCGTTGGCGTGCTGGAGCACGCCGGGGTCGCCCGCACCTTCGGCGTAGATCCGGACCTCCCGCCCAAGGTCGGCCAGCTCGGTTCGGATGCGGTGCTGGATCAGTCGCTCGTCGGGGGCGTACGGGGCGCGCAACGCCGCCGTGACGTGCACGGTCGCCGGGTCGACCCGGACTCCGCGTATCAGCCCGAGGTCGACGATGGATCCCCCGAGTGCCGGGTCTTCGACCGCGTCGAGGCGTTCGAGCACCGTGGATTCGCGTATCGTCATGGTCCTGTCGGGGTCGCCGGCGGTCCAGCGTCGTGGACTGCGCGAACCGGTCTCCCTGTGTCGGATCGTCGGTCCGCCACGGGCACCACGGTTCCGCACGAAAATACAGGGGTTTATTTCGGGGGGTAATACGCCGTCCGAACCGACCTGAGTCGGCCGATTCCCGTACCACGGGAATCCCCCCCGGCCTTTTGAGAGCGGTCGCGGTAGATGCAAACGGGGATCGCCATGTACGACCACATCCTGGTCCCGACGGACGGTAGCGAGGGAAGCCGGCGGGCGATCGAACACGCCGTCGCGGTCGCCGACGAGGTCGACGCGACGGTCCACGCTCTGTTCGTCGTGGACGCGACGGAGTACCGCGCGCTGGGCGGAGCGGCGCTCGAAACGATCGAGACGAGCGGTCGGGAGGGGTTGGCCGCCGTCGAGAAGGCGGCCGAGCGGGCGGACGTCGAGGTGGAGACTGAGGTTCGACGCGGCGAAGTCGACAGCGAGATCCTGGCCGCAGTGACCGACACCGACGCGGACGCCATCGTCATGGGAACCCACGGGCGGACGGGGCTGGACCGCGTTCTCCTCGGAAGCGTGACCGAACGCGTGGTCCGGGAGGCGACGGTCCCGGTGATCACGGTCCGGATGGTCGACGAGACGCCGGCGGTCGACACCCCGGGAGCGGCCATCGAGCGTGCGGAGGCCGCCCTCGCCGACGCCGGCCACGCACCGGTCGAACCGCTGGAGGAGCCCTACCGCGGGACGAGCGCGTGGATCGTCCCGTTCCGAGCCGAGGGCGGAGAGTTCAGGGTTCACATCGACGCCACGACCGGCAACACCCGGATCGCGCGAACTGACGACTGATCCGCGAACGCCGGGAGGCGGCGGGCCGGTAGCGGGCAGAACGACGGCCGGCGCTACGCCGACTCGTCGTCAGTCCCGTCGACGTCGGCCGGCTCCCGGTTCTCGGTTGTTCCGTCCGGGCCGGACCGTTCGTCGGCGACGTCGAGGAGGGCGGCCGTCACGGCGGCACCGGTTTCGGCGAGCCAGTTCAGCAGGTGGAGCCCCACGAACGCGCCGACGACGCCGACGCCGCTGACGGCCAGTGCGGTCTCCAGCGTCGAGACCGTGTAGCCGCCGAACTGGTACGTGACGCCGGGCTGGTTGTACAGCAGCGGCGCGCCGAGCGCGCTCGCGACCGTCGCGCCGACGGCGACCAGCGCGCTGAACGCGACCACGCCGAAGACGAACTTGACGAGGACGAGCAGGAGGCTCGTCCACGTCGTGGGCCGTAGCAGGAACCGGACGACGGCGGCGATGACGCCGTTGCCGGGACGCGGGATATCGGCGGGGTCGAACCCCCGCAGGGAGGCCGGGGCGGGCGCGTCGGTGCCGACCAGCCGCCGGGCCAGCGCCGCCTCGAACCCGGCGATGACGGTCGCGGCGGCGATCGTTCCCAGCAGTATCGGGACGCCGACCCAGACGATGACGAGGGCACCGCCGAAGGTGAGGCCGATCGTGATCCCGATGAAGTACGCCATCCCGAGCGGGAACGCCAGCGCCAGGTACGCGAGGTTGCTGTACGTCTGCGGACTGAACGGAGCGCCGAGGAACCGCCGGAGCGGTCCGCCTCGGTCGGGGGTAGCGGTGGACATCGTCGGACGGGTACACCTTTCGGCGGACGGCCCGTATAAGGGGCCACAGGGTTGCCAACCCGGCGACCCGACGAAACGGTTAAGTATCAGTTCCGGAGGGTCGCGTAGATCACGACCAGGCCGAGGGTGTGCGAGACCAGCACCGCGAGCAGGGCCTGGGCGTCGGTCAGGCTGACCACGGACCCCCCGACGTTGATGACGAGGAACGGCACGACGGCGATGCAGACGACGCCCGCGGACAGCGCCCGCATGACCGGGCTGGCGTTCTGTCGGTACCCGCGGAACGCGAGGTACGCGACGTACAGCCCGACGACGGCGGTGAGCGCTGTCGCGGCGTCGGCGATGGATTGGGATATCATGGGTCGTACACCACGTACAGTATCGTCAGCAGCCCGGCCAGTTCGGTCACCGCGACGACGAAGATTCGCGTCGCGGGCGTGACTGCGTGGAGGTTCCCGAGCAGGAGCCGCAGGAACATCGGCGCGCTCGCGAGCAGGAACACGCCGACCGCGAGGAACAGCATCGGCCGCCGGCGGGACTGCCGGTAGCCCCGGACGCACTGGTACGTGACGAGCACCGACAGCGCCAGCGCGACGAAGAACGTCACGAGCGCCGCGGCGGCGACGGCGGCCGACCCGCCGGTGACCTCGACCTGTGCCGGGACGACCCGGGTGAGCGCGCCAGCGGCCGTGAGTGGTGTGATCCCGGTCATCCTGCGAACTCCTCGTACAGTCTCGTGAAGCGGTTCGCCGCGTCCTCCTCGGCGCGGTCGACCTCGACCACGAACCCGTCGTCGGTCAGCTCCACCGACACGCGCCGGAGCGTCGCCACGAACACCTCGCGGTGGTGGCCGTCCGGGTCCAGCTGCTGACGGCTCTCGACGAGTCCATGGTCCTGCAGGCGTTCGATGCGTCTGTAGATGGTCGAGCGCGAGGCGTCGCAAGTTTCGCTCAGCGCCCGCGCCGACCGCGGCTCCTCGTGCGTCTCGACGAGGATCTCGCGGGCGTACTCGTCCTCGAGCAGCGTGAACAGGGCCTCGTCCGGCTCCTGCCCGTCGCCCGCACTCATCGTCGACTCCTTCCGTCGGATGGTATAAAAATCCGGGACACTCGGGGCCGCGTCACTCCGTCCCGTCGGCGTCGAGCGGAACCCGATCGAGCCCGACCGACTCGTAGTCCGTCTCGGTCGTGAGGACGCGTTCGTCCCGAGTCGCTGCGATACCGGCATGAACGGCATCGAACGGCGTCAGATCGTCCTCCTCGATGAACGCCGCGGCGGCGAGCACGGCGTCCTCGTGGTGTTCGGGGACGATCGGCACGAGTTCGAGGAGGTTCGTGACCGCCCGCGGCGCGTCGATCTCGTACGCCCCGTCGTCGCGGTCGTAGAACAGCACGAGCAGCTCTGCATACGCCAGCAGTGAGGTGTGGATGTCGTCGCGCTCCTCCAGCGCCCGGACGGCGGCCTCGCGGAGCCAGTCGTCGTCTTTCAC
Source organism: Halostella salina (assembly GCF_003675855.1). Lineage (NCBI taxonomy): Archaea > Methanobacteriati > Methanobacteriota > Halobacteria > Halobacteriales > Natronoarchaeaceae > Halostella > Halostella salina. The sequence continues at coordinate 150,445 of NZ_RCIH01000008.1, forward strand.
CAGGGCAGTGAGGAAGTCGGTCTCAACGTACACGGTCACTCCTCCCGCTCCCCGTCGTCGGCATCCGCGGCGGCGTCCCTCGCGACGGCGGCTCGCGCGTCGGCCTTCAACTCGTCCGGGTCCGCGCCCGCAAAGGCGTCGCCGACGGCTTCCCGAACCCCCGTGAGCGGGTCCGGGTCGACCGGAAACAGCGCGACGTGGCTCGGCAGTTCGACGATCCGATACCGGTCACCGAACCGCTCTCGGACCTCCTTCGGCAGGTAGATCCGCCCCCGTTTGTCGGTCGACTTCGACATCGAACGGGCGTAGTACGTGAGGATACTAAATTCTTCCCGTAAACTGGATCTACTTCCTGTCTCGGAGCGCCCGGCGGCTACACCGACAGGGCGGTACTGGACAGCGCGAACGGCGGGGGCGACACCCGATCGTTCGATCACGGCAACGCTTTTGCCCGAACCGGGCCGTGAGAACTGTAGACACAGAGGATGCTCGAAACCGATACTCCGACACGGCCGGGCGACGCGACCGACGAGGTGACCGCCGCGTGAGCGGCGTTCGGGTGGGCGTCGACGTGGGCGGCACGTTCACCGACGTGGTACTGGTCACGGACGACGACCTCGTGACGGCGAAAGTGCCCACGACCGAGAACGGGAGCGTCGGCGTGATCGAGGGGATCCGGAAGGCCTGCGGGACGGCGGGGATCGACCCCGGCGAGGTCGGCGAGTTCGTCCACGCCACGACCGTCTCGGTCAACGCCCTGCTCGAACGCGACGGCGCGACGACCGGCCTCGTCACCACGGACGGGTTCCGCGACGTGCTGGAGATCGGCCGGCAGGCCCGCCCGGCGCTGTACGACCTCGACGCCGAGAAGCCGGCCCCCCTCGTCCCGCGGCGACGGCGCTACGAGGTGACCGAACGGACGACGCCGGACGGCGTCGAGACGGCCGTCGACGAGAGCGAACTGCGCGAGGTGGCCGCCGAGCTACGAGCCGCCGGCGTCGAGAGCGTGGCGGTGGCGTTCCTCCACGCCTACGCCCACCCCGAAAACGAGCGCCGCGCGGCCGCGGTGCTGCGCGACGAACTCGACGTGCCGGTGTCGGCGTCTCACGAGGTGCTCGCCGAGTTCCGGGAGTTCGAGCGCACGGCGACGACGGCCGTCGACGCGTACGTCGCGCCGCTCGTCGACGCCTACCTCGGCAGCCTCGTCGAGCGCGCGGCCGATGAGGGTGTTCCGTCGCCCCGCGTCATGCAGTCCAACGGCGGGGTCGCAACCGCCGAGGCCGTCCGGAACCGCCCGGTCGGAACGGTGCTCTCGGGGCCGGCGGCGGGCGTCGTCGGCGCGAACCGTGTGGGCGAGCCGGTCCGGGACGACCACGACCTCGCCGGCCTCGTCACGTTCGACATGGGCGGCACGTCGAGCGACGTGAGCCTCGTCCGCGACGGGCGGGCGGAGCGCACCGCGGACGCGGACGTGGACGGCATCCCGGTCCGGACGCGGATGGTCGACGTGCACACGGTCGGCTCCGGCGGCGGGAGCGTCGCGTGGGTCGACGCGGGCGGCGCGCTCCGGGTCGGCCCGGAGTCCGCCGGAGCCGACCCCGGGCCGGCATGCTACGGCCGGGGCGGCGAGCGCACCACCGTCACGGACGCCGCGGTCGTCCTCGGCTACGTCGACCCGACGGCGGCGCTCGGGGGCGAACTCGAACTCGACGCCGCGGCCGCCCGCGACGCGCTCGCCGACCTCGCCGACGAGGCGGGGCTGGACGGCGCGATAGCGGCGGCCCGCGGCGTCTACCGCGTGGCGAACGCGACGATGACGCGGGCGATCCGCGAGGTGACCGTCGAGCGCGGGATCGACCCGCGCGAGTTCGGCCTCGTGGCGTTCGGCGGCGCGGGACCGATGCACGCCGCGGCGCTGGCTGCCGCGCTGGACATCGACCCCGTCGTCGTCCCCCTGCCATCCGGCGTCCTCTCGGCGTACGGCCTGCTCGATGCCGACGAGGAGCACGACGCAGTGCGTACCCGGCTGGTCCGACTCGCCGACGCCGACCCGACGGCGATGGACGACGCGTTCGCCGCCCTGGCCGACGAGGCGCTGGCCGAGGCGACCGACCCGGACGCCGCGACCGTCGAGCGGGCGGTCGACTGCCGGTACGCCGGCCAGAGCTTCGAGCTCGAAGTCACGGTCGATGGCGGGTTCGACCCAGCAACGGTCAGGGAGCGGTTCCACGCCGCCCACGAGCGGGCGTACGGCTACAGCGTCGACGAACCGGTCGAGGCCGTCACGCTCCGGGCGACCGCCCGGATCGAGCGAGGCGTCGCCGAGACCGACCACGGGGGCGACGGGGACGCCCGTCAGGGAACCCGCGAGGCGTGGTTCGACGGCGAGCCACGCGACGCGACCGCGTACGACCGGCGCGCGCTGGCCCCGGGCGACCGGGTGGACGGGCCGGCCGTCCTCGACGGCCCGGAGAGCACGACTGTCGTGCCGCCGGGGTGGGCCGGCACGGTCAGGGGGGACGGGGCCGTGGTTCTCACGGAGGGGTCGCCGTGAGCGACGGCGGCCCCGGGGGAGACTCCGACGGCGATCCGGCCGACGGCGGGGTCGATCCGGTGACGCTGGAGGTGTTCCGGAACCGGCTGTCCGGGATCGCCGAGGAGATGGGGTCGGTGCTGATCCGGGGCGCGTACTCGCCCAACATCAAGGAGCGCAAGGACTGCTCGGCGGCGCTGTTCGACGCCGACGGCCGGATGGTGGCACAGGCCGAGCACATCCCGGTTCACCTCGGCGCGATGCCGGCGGCCGTCGACGCGGTCCGCGAGCGCGACCCGGCACCCGGCGACGCGTTCGTCCTGAACGACCCGTTCGCCGGCGGCACGCACCTGCCGGACGTGACCGTCGTCTCGCCCGTCGCACCAGAGGGCCGGATCGTCGGCTACGCCGCCACCCGCGCCCACCACGCGGACGTGGGCGGGACCGCGCCGGGGAGCATGCCCGCCGGCGCGACCGAGGTGTACCAGGAGGGCCTCCGGCTCCCGCCCGTCAGGCTCCGGGCGGACGGCGAGGTCGTCGACGACGTGCGCGACCTGTTCCTGGCGAACGTCCGCAACCCTGACGAGCGCCGCGCCGACCTCCGGGCGCAGCTGGCGGCCACCGACCGCGCCGAGGAGCGCGTGGGCGAACTGCTCGCCGAGCGCGGCCGTGACCGCCTGACGGCGGCGTTCGACGCTGTGATCGACTACTCCCGCCGGCGCGTCGCGGACGAACTCGCCGCGATCCCGGACGGCACGTACCGCGCCCGCGACGCACTTGAGGGCGACGGCCTGACGGACGACGACGTGCCGGTGGCGGTCGAACTCACCGTCGACGGGCCGACCGTCGCGGCCGACTTCGCGGACACCGCGGACCAGGTGCCGGGCAACGTGAACGCGCCGCTCGCCGTGACGAGAAGCGCCGTTTACTTCGTCCTCCGGGCGGTGACCGACCCCGAGATCCCGCCGAACCACGGCTGTTACGAGCCGGTGACCGTCGACGCGCCGGAGGGGAGCCTGCTGAACCCACGGCCGCCGGCCGCCGTCGTCGGCGGCAACGTCGAGACCAGCCAGCGCGTCGCGGACGTGACCCTCGCGGCGTTCCGCGAGGCGATGCCCGGCGAACTGCCGGCCGACGGGCAGGGGACGATGAACAACCTCGTGGTCGGCGGCCGCGGCGCGGACGGCTTCACCTACTACGAGACGGTCGGCGGCGGGTTCGGTGCGCGGCCGGACGCCGACGGGATGGACGGCGTGCAGGTCGGAATGACGAACACGCTCAACACGCCGGTCGAGTCGATCGAGACGGAGTACCCCCTCCGCGTCGAGCGGTACGCGCTCCGCCCGGACAGCGGCGGCGACGGCGAGCACCGCGGCGGACTCGGACTGGAGCGGGCCGTCACGGTCCAGACGGACGCGGTCGTCTCGCTGCTGACCGAGCGCCGCCGGCACGCGCCGGCCGGCGTCGACGGCGGTGCGGACGGCGCGACCGGCGAGAACCGCATCGGCGGCGACGCGGTGCCCGCGAAATGCACGCGCGAGGTCCCCGCCGGCACGACCGTCACGGTGCGGACGCCGGGCGGCGGCGGGTACGGCGACCCGGCGGACCGCGACCCGGACGCGCGAGCGCAGGACCGCGCCGACGGAACCGTCGAGGACCGATAAGTCGCTTCTTACGACTCGAACGGCGCGAGCATCGCGTCGTCGTACGCCACGGGGTTCCCGTCGCGGTCGAAACAGCCGTACTCGGTGACGCCCTCGATGTTGGTCCGGCCGCCGCTGGACAGCTCGTGTGCGACCCGGATCCGCTCCGGAGTCACGTCGACCACGTCGCAGTCCACGGTCAGCGTCGACTCGAACAGCACGGGCGACTGGAACTCCCAGCGCCAGTCACGGAGCTTGTACGGTCGCTTCTCGTCGTTCAGTTCCGCGAGGCCGGTGCCCTGCTCCGTCAGGAACTCCTCCATCGCCACGTCGGCGAACCGCGGGTACTCCTCGAAGTAGGCCAGTTCGGCTCCCTCGATGTGCGGACTGCGGATCGGGACCGACTTCGAGAACGACGGGTAGTCGTCGGCCGCCGAATCACCTTCAGCGTCGTCGGGTCCGACCGCGGGGTCGCGGTCGACGCACGCGTCGTCCAGTGCCGACTGCGCAGTCTCGGGCAGCGGGAGGGCGGAGCCGTCGGTCCCGATCGTCACATGGGTCATCCGCGCCGTCGACACCGGGTCGCCGTCGCCGTCGACGGTCTCGTACACCAGTTCGACGCTCGACTCGCCGACCTCACGGGGCACCGTCTCGACGGAGACGCTGTCGCCGATGGCGGGGTAGCGGTCGACCGAGGTGCTGACGACGACGGGGGCGTACGGGATGCCGTCGTCCGCGAGGATCGTCTCGAACGGGTAGTCGACCGCCGCGGCCAGCTCCTGTGTCGAGCGCAGTTGCCAGTCGAAGAAGGTCGCGCCGTGGACGAGCGGCCCGGCGAACTCGCCGAACTTCACTCGGTGGTCGCTGATCGTTTGCACGTCCGTGGGGTCGGGACCGGGGGTTACTACAGTACAGGAAACGGCAAACGAGACGGGCGGTCGCCGTGACGGGAGATCGGCCCGTCGTCTCGACGCCGGGGTTTGATTACCGTGGGGACCGTGTGAACGTCCGACATGAGCGCACCTGACGACGCGGTCCCGATAACGGTGGTCAGCGGGCCGCTGGGGGCGGGGAAGACGACACTGGTCAACCGGCTGCTGAACGACCCCGGCGACCGCCGGATCGCGGTCGTCGTCAACGACATGGGCGAGGTCAACGTCGACGCGGAACTGTTAGACGGCGAGACGGAGGAAGGGGTGGTCGACCTCTCGAACGGCTGCATCTGCTGTCGGCTGCAGGACGACCTCGTCACCGAGGTCACGGAGCTGGCGGAATCCCGGTCGTTCGACTATCTCGTCGTCGAGGCGTCCGGGATCAGCGAGCCGATCCCCATCGCGCGGACGCTGACGGGGGCGGACGGCGACGAGGTCCCCGACCGCCTCCGGCTCGACACGACGGTGTCGGTCGTCGACGCCTACGGGTTCTGGAAGGCGTTCGACCCGGACGCGTCGCTGCCAGACGCTGCCCCGGACCCGGAGCGCCCCCTGACGGAGGTGCTCGTCGACCAGATCGAGTTCTGCGACGTACTCCTGCTGAACAAGTGCGACATGGTGCCCGACGAAGAACTCGACGCCGTCGAGGCGGCGGTCAGGGAACTCCAGCCGCGGGCGAAGCTCCACCGAACGACCTACTCCGAGGTGGATCCCGGCGAGGTGCTCGGAACCGGGCTGTTCGACTTTGAGGATGCACGACGACGGCAAGGGTGGAAGCAAGCGCTTGCGGAAAGCGGGGACCACGGTGGCGACGACAACGGGCACGGTCACGACCACGGCGAACAGCCGGCCGCCGCGGCCCACGGCGTCGAGTCAGTCGTGTACCGGAGCGACCGCCCGTTCCACCCGGAGCGGTTCGACGCGTGGCTGGACGAGTGGCGCGGCGACGTGGTCCGGGCGAAGGGGTTCGCGTGGGTCGCGAGCCGCCCCGACGAAGTATTCGGGGTCAGCCAGGCCGGTCCCGCCGTCCAGGCCGGCCCGATCGGCGAGTGGGGCGGCGACGACCCGGCGACGCGGCTCGTGATCATCGGTCGGGAATTGGACCGTGACGCGCTGACCGCCACCCTCGACGACTGCCTCGCGACGGACGCGGAGCGGTCGGCGTCGTACGACGAGGACCCGTTTCCGCGGGAGTCCTGAGGAGTCGAGAACGGTGCCGCTACGCGCCGTAGCCCACGTCCTCCCGGACCTCGTCCCACGACTCGTGGAACCCGTACGTCGACTCGGAGTCGCCGCCCGTCGCCGCCTGATACACGTCGTCGTAGGCGAGCAGTCTGGCCCAGTCGTCGTGGTATCGGTAGCTACAGTACTGGCACATCGGACGGGCAACCTACGACGGCCGGCTGTTTAGTCGTGTCGCCGAAAAAAGGATTCCGCGGGCGGGTCAGGGCTCCAGCAGGACCTTCGTGACGCCCTCCTCGCGGTCGTCGAACGCCTCGTACATCTCCGGCGCTTCGTCGAGGTCGACGCGGTGGGAGACGACCCAGCTGGGGTCGGCGCGGCCCTCGATGATCAGGTCCCGAAGCTCCCGGTTGTACTCCTTGACGTTGCACTGCCCGGTGCCGAGCGCCTGCCCCTTCTCGAACAGCAGGCCGAAGTCGATCCCGAGGCGGCCCTGCGCGGCCATCTCGTCGGGCGCGCCGGGGTCTTCCGGGACGTACAGCCCCGGGATGCCGAGTTCGCCCGTCGGCTTGACGGTCCGGATGAGGTTGTTGATGACGACTGCCGGGTTCTCCCGGGCCGGGTCGTAGGCGTCGTCGGCCTCCTTGTCCGGGTCGATCGCCTGATAGCCGACGGCGTCGACGCCCTTGTCGACCCCGCCACCGTGCGCGTCCTTTATTTGATCGACCGGGTCGCCCTCCTCGAAGTTGATCGCGGTGGCGTCGCAGTGTTCCTCGGCGAGGTCGAGTCGGCTCGGCACGCGGTCGACGACGTAGATCTCCGCAGCGCCCTTGATCTTCGCGCTGTAGGCGGCCATCAGGCCGACCGGTCCCGCGCCGTAGATGGCGACTGAGTCGCCCGGTTCGAGGTTGGCGAGTTCGGTCCCGTGCCAGCCCGTCGGGAAGATGTCCGCCAGCAGCGAGAACGCGTCCTCGTGCTCGTCGCCCTCGGGCAACTGGAGCGCGTTGAAGTCGGCGTAGGGGATCCGGAGTTTCTCGGCCTGTCCACCCTTGTACGGGCCCATAGCGACGTAGCCGTACGCGCCGCCGGCGAACCCGGGGTTGACGTTCGTACAGAAGCCGGTGTACCCCTCCTCGCAGTTCTCGCAGAACCCGCAGGCGACGTTGAACGGGGCGACGACGCGGTCGCCCTCCTCCAGCGAGGTCACGGCGTCGCCGACCTCCGTGACGATCCCCATGTTCTCGTGGCCGAACACGATCCCCGGCTCCGCGGCCGTCCGTCCCTCGTACATGTGGAGGTCGGAGCCACAGATACACGTCGTCGTGATGTCGATCAGCACGTCGTTCGGGTGTTCGATCTCCGGTTCGTCCACTTCCTCGACCGCTACCTCATGTGGGCCTTTATAAACGACGGCGTCCATTGACATTAGTTAGTACACCACTGTATAACTGTAGGTCGTACAATATAAGTATCGTTTGTGTAAATTTGGTAGTACCAGGTCAGTTATACCACGGTCGCCGGTGGCCCGTCGGCTCGGGAACCCGTCGGCGGCCACCGGCTCGCAGGGGTTCCCTCGAGGGCTAACACGAACACGTTCGACAGAAGGACTTTGATCACCACTCGGACAGATCAAACCGTATGTATTTAGGCAAGCCTAAAAACTCACTGGGGCTGAGACCTCGTGAACTAGCATCGACGGCCACCAGTACGGGAGGTACCGGCCGATGATCCGCGAGCACGTCCACCACCTCCACCACGCGATCGACGACCAGTCGCTGCCGGTGCGGGGTGCGATAACCCTGGGTGCGCTCCTGGCGCTGCCCCTGTTCGGAACTGCCGTCCGAACCCTCGGAAGCGCGCTGGGGCTCGGTCGGCTCGTGTTTCCGCTGCTGGTCCTCGCGCACGTCCCCGTGGTCGTGGCGCTGATCGCCGTCTGGTCGATCGGCTGTGACGTCTGCCGGACAGAGGGGTCCGCATGACGGCGACGGACTTCGACGCAGAACGCACCTACGGCGACGGCCAGTTCTCCGCCGTCCAGGTGTTCGAAAGCGACCGGATGAAAATCGTCTGCGGGTACTTCGAACCGGGCCAGTTCATTCCGGTGCACGCGCCGGCAAGCGACGTGGCGATCCACGTTCGGTCCGGCACGGGCATAGTCCGGGACGGGGACGACGAACACCGGGTCGACCCCGGTGACGTTGTCGTCGTCGCAGCGAACGCTGACCGCGGCGTGAAAGCCGACGCGGACGAGCGGCTGGAGGCGCTGCTCGTCACGGCACCGCCGCCGACCGACGCCGAGCACGACCCCGTTCGGAAGGGACTTCGGACCGGACAGTTCGATCCGCTCGACGACGGGTGACCGGTTTCCGCGGCGGGCGTTCCGGGACGTGAGTAGCTTCAAGAGTCCGGGCGTCGACAGGTGACCCAACCAATGACCGCTCCCGGGTGGCGCGGATGGTAGCCGAGCAGTTCGTCGAGCTGTTCGGCAGCGATCCGGTCGTCCACGGGTTCGTCGGCGGCCTGTTCATCGCGACGCTGAACCTCGTCGGCGCGTCGCTCGTGTTCGTCTGGCGGAACCCCTCCGAGCGGTCACTGGACGGCGTGCTCGGCTTCGCCGCGGGCGTGATGCTCGCCGCCAGCTTCACGAGCCTGATCATCCCCGGGATCGAGACGTACTCGGGCGGTGATCCGATCCCCGTGCTGCTTGGCGTCGCGCTCGGCGCGGTGGCGCTTGACCGGTCCGACGTGCTCGTCCCCCACGCACACTATCTCGTCACCGGGCGGCGACGGACGGACGCCGCGAACCCCTCGGAGAGCCTCCCGGTCGACGACAAACGGCTCGCGGGCGTCGTGCTGTTCGTGCTGGCGATCACCATCCACAACATGCCCGAAGGGCTCGCCGTCGGCGTCGGCTTCGGCAGCGGCGACCCGGCCGCCGCCATCCCGCTCATGCTCGCGATCGGGATTCAGAACATCCCGGAGGGGTTCGCCGTGTCGGTCGCCGCGGTCAACGCCGGGCTCGACAGGCGGTTCTACGCGGCAGTCGCAGGGATCCGCGCGGGCGTCGTCGAGATACCGCTGGCCGTGCTCGGCGCGTTCGCCGTCCAGCGGGTGTCCGCGCTGCTCCCCTACGCGATGGGGTTCGCTGCGGGCGCGATGCTGTTCGTCATCAGCGACGAGATCGTCCCCGAGACCCACACGCGGGGCAACGAGCGGGTCGCCACGCTGGGTACGATCCTCGGCACGATCGTGATGCTCTATCTGGACATCGCGCTCGCGTAGGGCGTCCGGTCGAAAGCTCCATGGTCCTCACACGCGTCCATGGGAGTATGAGTTCCGACGACAGACCGACCGTCGAAGACGTGATGTCCTCGCCGCTGGAGACGATCCCCGCCGACGCCACGGTGATGGAAGCCACCCAGCGGATGCGCGAGAAGGACATCAACGCGCTGGTCGTGCCGACGACGCCACGGGCCATCATCAGCAGTACGGACGTGCTGGACGCCGTCGCCGACGGCCGTGACGTGACCGAACTGGCGGTGAGCGACGTGATGACGACCGACGTCGAGACCGCCGCGCCGGACCTCTACATGGAGGAGGTCGCCGCGATGATGACCACGTACGGGATCAAACACCTCCCGGTCGTCGACGACGACTACGTTGGGATGATCTCCTCGACAGACGTGACCGCGCATCTGTCCTGACCGCCGTCGGGGGCGACTTCACCGACCCGAGAGATCCGGCCGGTAGAGACGTTCCCTAACGTTTATTGGCTGTGCCCCGGTCAGGTCAAACGATTGATGTCCCTCCGAACCCCCTCCAACCTCCGGGGTAAGCGGCCGACGGTCCGGTCCGTCGTCGGCGTGCCGTTCCGGGCGCAGACCTACAAGAACCTGCTGTACCTGGCGCTTGCGTTCCCGCTCGGGCTCGCGTACTTTATCGCGCTGTCGGTCGGGCTGTCCCTCTCGCTGGCGATGATCGTCCTCGTCGTCGGCGTGCCGTTGACCGCGCTCGTGCTGGTCTGTGCGGTCGGCGCTGCCCGGTTCGAATCGATACTGGCGAGCGTGCTGCTCGGCGTGGACATCGACACGCCCGAGCGAGTGTGGCTCCGCGAGGAAGGGGTCCTGACCCGCGCGAAGGGCCTGTTCCTCTCGGTGAACACGTGGAAGGCCGTGCTGTACCTCGCGAGCAAGTTCGTCGTGGGGATCCTCTCGTTTATCCTCCTGCTGACGCTGTTCGTGACCAGCGGCACGCTGATGGCCGTCCCGCTGTTCTACGACCAGCCCGGCGTCCACGTCGGTCTCATCATGCACGGGCCGGTCCAGTTGACGCCCTCCCTGTACGTCCCCTGGGATAGCCTGCTCATCGGCGTCGAAACGGTGGTGACAATCACCTCGTGGGAAGTGACCACCCTGCCGCAGGCGCTGTTGATGTCGCTGCTGGGCTGTTGTCTCCTGCTCGCCGCCATGAACGTCACGAACGCCTTCGCCTGGATCACCGGTCGCTACGCGCAGTTCATGCTCGGCGAGGCGTCGGTCAACCCGGTCGTCGACAGGGATATCTGACCGACGGTCAGCGACCCCACTCGTAGAACCACCACGCCGCGCCGAACAGCAGCAGCCCCGCGCCGAGCACGGACGTCGTCGGTTCGGGAACGACGAACAGCACGAACCCGACGAGAAGCACCGCCGTGGGTTCGATCTCGTTCCAGTACTCGCTCCAGGTCGGTAGCGCCATACGCTGTGGACCACGTGGAGGCGGAAAAAACGGAACCGTGGGGATCGGTGACACCCGAAAGACCGAGCGGCCTGTGTCAGCGGACGACCGTCACCGGGACTTCCGACCGTCGCATCACCGACTCCGCGACGCTGCCGAGCAGGAGCCGTTCTATCCCGTCGCGACCGTGGCTCCCCATGACGATGCCCTCGGGATCGTGCTCCTCGACGTAGGAGATGATGGCGTGTCGGGGCCGGTCGACTTCCGTGAGCGTCGTCAGTTCGGCGTCGTACTCCGCGGCGATCTCGCGGGCGCGGTCGTGGATCCCGTCGGCCCGTTCCTTGGCGCTCTCGTACCACTCCTCGCCCATCGGCACGGTCTCGACGTTCGCCGGGTACGCCGCCTCGACCGGGTCGATGACGTACAGCGTCGTCACGGAGTCGTCGGGGAAGTGCTCCAGCGCGTATTCGAGCGCACTGTACGACAGCGGCGACCCGTCGATCGGGACCAGAATATCCGTCATGGATCGACCTACACGGAGGGATGACAAGTATCTGGCTCCGCGACCGATGAGCAACCGGCGGGACCGACGCCGTCACTCCCCGTCGATCTCCTCGAACGCGTCCGTCATGCGGTCGGCCATGTCGCCGGCCTCGATGTGGGAGTAGTGTTCCCGGACGATCTCCTCCGAGTTGTCGAGCGCCCGCGCCGCGGCAGCGTGCCCGAAGGTTCGGACCAGTACCTCGCCCGCGCCGCGCCGCGCGCCGTGGGGCTGGAGGTAGTCGTTGTCGTCGTCGAGGTTGATGTCGGCCTCGTCACAGAGTCGACGAAGTATCCGGCGTCCGGCGTCCGTCGTGATCGACGGCGGGGCCACGTCGAGCGCCAGGCACGTCTCGAACACCGTTCGGTCGGCTCGGGCGTCGGCGATCGCCGCGTCGTCGTACCCGCGATCCGCGAGTTCCGTCTCGATCCGGTCGGCCAGCGTCGGCCGGTGGAACGTCGGAAACACCGGCCAGTCGTCGCTCGGCGGGTCGAGTTCAGTTCGATATCGTCGTATTGGGTTTACGACCGGTTCGGGGAGACCGCGGTCGTCGAACCGCTGTTTCTTGGCGAACACCGTCAGGTAGCGGTCGTCGAGTTCGACATCGCGCCAGCGGACCCCGTCCCGCCGGTCGTCGTTCCGGTCGGCGAGCACCTCGGCCCCACGAACCCCCGAGTACGACAGGAGGTAGACGAGCGCGCGGTCTCGACAGGCCGCGATGGCGGCGCGGGAGTCCTCGCCGGCGAATGCTTCCCGGACGCGCTCATCGACGAACGACGTGAGCGCCCGTCGGTCCGCGGGACTCCACGCCTGCTGGTCTCCGCTCGTTCGGCCGTTCTCCGCCGGTAGCGGCTCGGTCGCCTCGCGTCGCTGGGCGATGTTCTCCGGGAGGAAGCCCTCGCGGACCGCCCAGCCGCAGAACGACGAGACGTAGGCGTAGTACGTCCGTACGGTGCCGGCTGTCCACCCCTGCCGGGCGAGCTGCCGGGCGTACGCCCGGAGGTCCGACGGCGACAGGTCATCGAACTCGGTCGGACGGTTCTCGTCGTCGAGAAACGACACGAACCGGTCGAGTTCGCGAGCAGCGTCGCGCCGATAGTTGCCCGATTCGCCGCCGCGACCCTTTCCCTTGTCCGCGAGGAAGTCGTCGACCACGGCGTCGATCCGCGTCACGGGGAGTCCCCTCCGAGAACGGTCGGTTCCGCACCGGTATCCGGTGATCCTTCCGATCGCATCGTGTTCGCTTCGGACGAGGGCAGGTGGGCCCTTATATTTACTCGTGCTTACCTCACTAAGCACGAGTAAATGTATTCCACAGAGAAAAGGCGTATGTGGGTCTGTTACGGCGGGAAACGTGGTTTTTCAGATTTATAAAGTTCATAGTGATATACCAAATTGTCCACGCCCCCGGTACAAAAACGAGAACGGCGCGTCGTACCCGAGACCGGTCGGATACCCTGAACGCTGATACGCCTCCCCGTCCGATCCGACAACGATATCCGTTCGATGCTCACCGATACCCCCGGAATCCACCACATCACAGGGGATGATCGGGTCGTTCATAGAACAACTCAGTGAACAGTCGCGTTCGTAACCCGGATTCGACAGGCAGTGGGTCGGATACATCCGGGAAACTGGCGAACCACAGGACAGAAATCAGAAATATCCGAACCCAGCGTCACCGACCGACCCACGATACGTATCGTCAGCGAGTTGTGTAGCGCGGATCCGGGGAAGACGTGTTGCGGTCTGGACCCGTTTTTCACGCCTGATACTCCGGTACGCAACATCGTGGTCGGTCTCGCGTGTTTGCAGAGGCAGTCCCGTCGCACCGCGGCCACAAACAGGATGACGAAATCGCGGGTGCCGTTTTTAGGCGACACGAAAAATATCATAGAGGTAGTACCTGTTCTGGTATTCGCGTATGAGTGCTCTTTAGGAGCCCCTAAACACCAGTTTTTAGGATCCCCTAATACCACAGTTTTATGATACTTGCGGGAATATGCTGAACTGCAATGAGCGCAGAAGGGCTTGAACGACAGACGCGAAACTTCCTGAGCAACAACGTTCCGCAGATCCAGCAACACGGCGGCAATTTCGAAGTGCGTGACGTCGACGAAGCGGCCGGAACTGCGACCGTCGCCATCGGCGGCGCGTGTTCCGGGTGTGGCATCGCCCCGATGACGATGAAAGCCATCGAGCGCCGTCTACCCGAAAGCGTCGACGGCCTCGAAGACGTCGAGGTCGTTCGCTCGGGCGGCCCGAGCGCCGCGGTGATGCCATCGAAAACCGAGGACATGGAGGACATGGACGAGTACGAGGATTACAATCCCCCGTTCTAACTGACGGGTGTCGTCGTCGAGCGTCGCATCCACCGGCGTCTCGATAGGCGTCGCAGGTCGGGATCTGTTTTTACAGCGGTAGCGAGGCGAAAGCCACGGCTTTAGCCGTGGGAGGAGGTCAAGAGCGTCTCCGAACTGGCGGCAATAGCACGAGTCCGGAGTCCGACCCCACGTTCACCGGATTCGAACTGGAACAGTCACGAAAGCGAGGTCTCGTGGAACGTTCGGAGGACCGTCGAGTCGACGCTCGTCGGAAGCTTTCGGACCGCGAGTTCAGCGTCCGCCCGTCGGCGCTGGGCACGCTGGCGGAGCCGCCGGTCCTCGGCTTCGAACCGGACGTGTGGAAACCCGGTAGCGTCGGGGTCGAGGGCGGACTGGAGCAGTCTGGCGGCGGCAAGCCCCTCGCCGAACTCCGCGATGGCATCGTGCCGATCCGCGTCGACGCCGGCCAGTGTCGCACCGATGACAGCAGCACACGCACCGAGACTGCCCGCCAGCCGGTCAGGAAGCGGTCTGTTCGGGTCGGCCGACGCCTGCGCGTGTTCGGCGTAGAACGCATCAGTGATCCCTTCGATCGCCGCGGTGAGTGCACGGAAGCAGTCGCCGAGGGCCACGTGGTCGGGCGAACCCAGGGCTGCGTACGCCGACGTTGAGAGATAATCGCCGGCCAGTAGCGCCGTCGTCGGGTCCCATGAGGGGGAACGACCGGGATCAGCGGCGATGTCTCCGAGCAGTTCACATCGGAGCCGGCAGTAGCCCCGGAGGAGTTCGATCGCTGCCCCCGCAGGGACCACCATGTCGGGGTCGGTCGTACCCACGACCGACTCGTACGTCACCGCCACGAACCGGCCGTACCATTCGTCATCGGCCGCTCGAACTGCCTCGCGGGCAACCGCCATCGCGCTTCCATCCTTCCCGTCAAGCAGGTTCCCGATCAGGTCGTCGACCTTCACACACCGGTCGTTGGCCTGCGGGTCCATCGCTCAGTCACCACCTGCCGAGGTCGACGTGCTCGGGTCGTCGAGGTCGACCCTGGACTCGGTGAGGTCGCCCTCGCGCCACGTCCCGCGCCGATACCACGCGTAGGCGACCGCCGCCCCGACGACGTTCGACACCGCGAACGACAGCCAGATGCCGGTCTCGCCGATCTCGCCGGCGGCGACCCAGGCGATCGGGAACCGGACGAGCCCGAGCATCAACACGGAGATGGCGGCGGCAGTGAGCGTCTTGCCCGCTCCGCGGAAGCTTCCGGTGTACGCGCGCATGATGCCGATGAACCCGAACGTCAGCGCGACGTAGCGCAGGAAGCCGGCGGCGATGTCGACGACCGCGGGGTCGGTCGTGAACACGTCGGCGATCGGCGCGGCGAGCAGCCAGACGAGGACTCCCGCGCCCGTGAGGACGGCAAAGAGGACCGTCGCCGCGAGCCCGGCCGCCCGATCGGCACGGTCGGGCTTGGCCGCGCCGATGTTCTGCCCCGTCATCGTCTCGACGCCGCGGGCGACGGCGATCGCCGGCAGGAAGACGACCGAGAACACGCGCGTTCCGATACCGTAGGCGGCGACGACCGCGTCCGGGAACAGCGCGACGATGAACAGGAGCAGGTTCATCGACAGCGCCCGTCCAGTTCCCTCGACCGACGCCGGCAGCCCGATGCGGAGGAGCCGGCGGAGGTAGGTGAAATCCGGGGCCATGTCACGGAGGTTGATCTCGACGCCGCGTGTCCCCCGGAACATGATCGCCAGCCCGACGAAAAGCGCCAGCGCGCGCGAGAACACGGTCGCGATGGCGGCACCCTCGATGCCGAGTCGCGGGAACGGCCCCCACCCGAAGATGAGGAACGGGTCGAGGACGATGTTGAGGACGACCGACCCGAACATGACGAGCATCGGGGTGATCGTGTCGCCGTAGCCACGCATGAGCGAGATGAACACCGCGAACCCGAACATGAACAGCAGTCCCAGCGAGATGACCTCCATGTAGCTCGACGCGAGGGGCAACACGTCGTCGGACGCGCCCATGAGTCCGAGGAAGTCCTCGACGAGGAAGTAGCCGATACCGCCCAGTAGCACCGACGCGGTAACGGCGAACGTTACGGTCTGTGAGGCCGCGTACTCGGCCTCTCGCTCCTCGCCGGCCCCGGTGTACTGGGCGACGAGGACGCTCCCGGCGACCGATATACCCATGCCCAGGGAGATGAGCAGGAACACCATCGGGAACGCGAAGCTGATCGCCGCCAGCGCGTCCGTGCTGTACTGGCCCAGCCAGAACGTGTCCGCGAGGTTGTAGGCCGTCTGAAACAGGTTCGTCACGACGATCGGCATCGAGAGGAAGAAGAGGGGTTTCCCGATGCCGCCGGACGTGAGGTCGAACTCCTCGGGCCCTTTGAACAGCGCGCCGAGACGACTCCGCACCCCCATCAGCTTGGGGCCTCCGTCACGTTCGGACTGCCGGTTGCTACGTGGTCGGTCATAGCGGTAGTTGTCCGACTTACTAACCAGTTAGTCAAAAGGCTTTGGAACCCGGTCCGAACGTGGGTCAAAACCGTTATGCGGTCACGGACGAACGCGGTACGTAATGGCCGACCCATCGGAGCATACGTTCTCCGAGCCCAACGAGGAGATAATGCAGGCGACTTACCGGGCACTTCGTACCCACGGGTACGCCGACCTCACGGTCAAGCGGATCGCCGAGGAGTACGGGAAGTCGACCGCGGCGGTACACTACTACTACGACACGAAAGAGGAGTTACTCGCCACGTTCCTCGATTACCTCCTGGAGCGGTTCGTCGACTCGATTCAGGGGATCGAGACGACCGACCCCGAGCAGCGACTCGACATCCTGCTCGACGAGTTGCTGCTCAAGCCACAGGAGAACCAGGACCTCGCGGTCGCGTTACTGGAGATGCGGAGTCAGGCACCGTACAAGGAGGCGTTCAGCGACCGATTCCGGCAGAACGACGAGTACATCCGTTACATGCTTAAGGCGGTGATCAACCACGGGATCGACGAGGGCGCGTTCGCGGACGCCGACGCGGACCACGTGACGCGCGGACTGATGACAATTGTCGACGGCGCTCGTACCCGTGCCGTGGTTTTCGACGATATGGAGGCGCTCGAAACAGCCAGACAGACAGCCGACGAGTACGTCGAGGCGACCCTGCTGGAGAACTGACCGGCTACCGTTCGGAACCCTCGTCCGCCGGCGTCGCCACCTCGACGTCGGCCAGGTCCGTCGAACACCACTGGCAGAAGTCGAGGTCACCGTCGAGTTCCTTGCCGCAGTTCGGGCAGTGCGTGAACTCGCCGTCCCCGTTCGGGGTTATCCGGGCGACGAAGTTCCCTGCCCGGGCGAGGAGGTAGGCGTCGATGACGCTCACCGCCCCGACGACGTAGATCGGCGCGATCGCAAGCGGGTCCACGGAGCCGCCGGTCGCGAACGCGTTGACGGTGGCCGGGTCGACGAACAGGACGGTCACGGCGAACAGCACGAGTAGCCACCCGAGGGCGCGCCGCCACCGCCGGAGATACAGGTGGCCAAGCCCCGTGACGAACGCCGCCAGCAGCGCCGCGAGCCACGGTCGTTTGTCCGAGATGGGTCGGGACACGGATCCAACTAACCAGTTAGTTAGCCATAAGCCTTCCCCTCGTTCAGGTCCCCTCGCGTCCGTCGGTACCCCACGGCTCCCCGTGTCGGTAGACCTTTACGGCGCGGTGACCGCGACCAAACGTGGATTCTCACGAAGTCCGGCGCGCCTGGGCGGACCGCTCCGGCGAGTACTCGCCGACGTACTACGCCCACTACGGGCCGGACGCGACGAGCGAGCTGATACAGTCGGTCCTGGAGCGACGTGCGGGGCGCGAGGCGAGCGTGCTGGAGGTGGGCTGTAGCGCCGGCCGCCACCTCGCCGCACTCGCCGACGCCGGGTTCTCGGACCTGACCGGCGTCGACGTCAACGGGGAGGCGCTGGACGTGCTCGCGGAAACGTACCCCGACCTCGCCGCGACGGGTACCTTCCACGAGACGACCATCGAGGAGTACGTCACCGGACTCGACGACGCCTTCGACGCGGTCTTCTCCGTGGAGACGCTACAGCACATTCACCCCGACGCAGAGTGGGTGTTCGACGAGCTGGTCCGGATCACCGACGGGGTGCTCGTCACCGTGGAGAACGAGAGCGGCGCTGCCGGGGCTGTGAACTACGTCGATCAGGACGTGCCGCTGTACTATCGTGACTGGAACGGGGTGTTCACCGACCGCGGGCTGGTCGAGGTCGAGTCGACCGAAACGAAACGGGACACCGCCAGGGTGTTCCAGCCCCCGGAGTGAGCGTCCGGGGGACCCTCGTCCTACCCGTCGGCCCGCCGCCATTCCTCTAGCGTGTACCCGTCGTACGCCGTCTCCTCGGCGAGAACCCAGTCGTCGCGGTCGAAGTCGGGGAACCGTGCGTCGCCGTCGTACTCGCCGTGGACCCGACTCAGCAGCATCCGGTCGTAGTGGGGCAGGAGCGCCCCGTACACTCCGCTTCCGCCGAGAACGTACAGCGTCGAGCGACCCCGGTCGCGAGCGATCTCGATCGCCGTCTCCGGGGCACCGGCGTGCGTGACCGACGGGTCGTCGTACGACCGGTCGCTCCGGCTCAACACGATCTGTTCCGCGCCGGGCGGGTCGTCGAACATTCCGAACGTCTTCCGCCCGATCAGCACCGTCTCGCCGGCGACGCGTTCCCGGTAGCGTCGCACCTCCTCGGGGAGGTTCCAGGGGAGCGTCGGTCCGTCGCCGATGACGCCGTTCTCGCTGACGGCCGCGACCGCGATCACTTCCATGGGTCGGCGTTCGCGCTCCGGGGAGTAATTCCCATCGCTCCGGGACCGCTGTAGCTCCTACCGCCGCCGGGGGAGCACCTGCCCCCAGAGGAGTTTGTCAAGCAGGCGCACCGTCAGCGGCTCCTCGACGGTGAGACAGCAGGAGAGTCGGGGGTAGCCAAAGCGGAGCGCGGCGGCGTCGTGCCAGTGCGTCGGCTCCGGGGCCGGGTCGACCTCGACGGTGCAGGTCGCACACAGCCCGCGACCGCCGCAGTTCGCGTGCTTCGAAACCGTCCCGTACACGGGGAACCCGCGGTCGAGCAGCGCGTCACGGAGGGTCTCGCCGCGCTCGACGGCGACGGTCCGTTCCCCGTCCCCCGTCACGACGGTCACGGGTATCTCCTCGGCCATGGTGTCCCGTTCGCACGCCGTCACCGTGTGCCTACCGGTGGACGGTGTGCGTTCGACTGGCCACCACAGTTCGGCGGCGAAAGAGGGGGTCGGAGCTTACAACGCATCCCGGGAAATTGCCGGTTTCGAGGACCGTTGGACCAGCGTGGGTATCCATCCGGTTGGAGCACCGTTCTACGTCGGGTCGACGACGGAATCTACGCCATCGGCGATGACGGCCGTCTCGGTTCTGGAACGAACGAATCGACGAAACCGACTCTCTTCCGTAGTGACCAGGTTGCGACCACGCGACGGCAGGCGCTGGTCACACGGCACGACCGAACCGCCCACGCAACCGCCCGAGGACCTCGGCGGGTAACGTTTATTTACCCGGACGAGAGCCGATAGGTAGAGCTGACCGATGACCGTATCCCCCCGTTTCTGACCCGTCTGCCGCCCACGTAGCGCGGCTCCGGGCCATGACACAGTCCCGCCAGCGAAGCGACTCCCACCGAGAACGCATGCCAGGACCGACGTTCATCGACTGCGACCGCATCGAACTCAGCCCGCCCGAGGAGGCCGACATCGAGTTCCTCCAGAAGGGCGTGAACCATCCGAAAGTCCGCCGGTACGTCACCGTGTTTCGGACGCCGTACAGCGAGGAGAACTATCGCGAGGAGCTGTGGCCGCTGGACACCGACGAGGACAGCGTCACGCTGCTACCCGTTCCGAAGGACGGGGAGTTCGAGGGCGAACCGGTCGGATCCGTCCAGTTAGCCCCCATACAGGACCGGGACGGGTACGCCAACTTCGGCGTCTGGTTCCACCCCGACGCCTGGGGCGAGGGGTACGCGCTGGAGGCAGGCGCGAACCTGATCGAGTACGGCTTCCGCGACCTTCGGCTCCACCGCGTCTCGGCGACGGTGATGGCCCCCAACGACGCCTCCCGGCGGCTCTGCGAGCGACTCGGGTTCACCCACGAGGGGACGACCCGCGAAACGCAGTTCGCCGACGGCGAGTACGTCGACGTGGAGCGGTACGGACTGCTGGTCGACGAGTGGGACGGCCCCGATACAGTACTCGGAAGTCGGGGGTAACTCGGGGGCTGCGACGCCCCATAATCGCCGGCCGCTGTGACAGGGGTAGAACGACTCGGATCGCGGTGGAGGCGGGCGATACTCCGGTGCGGAGTGTCGACGGCGAGATCGAACGTTTCTACTCGGTCCGCAAGACAGGTACGGCCGATGGTAACTGGAGGGTTCCTGCCCGACTCACCGGCGGTCCATATCGCGGCGATCATCGTCGCCACGGGAGTCATCTGGCTCGGGAGCGGGTGGCTGGAGGAGTCCGCCGAGCGGCTGTCGGCCTACTACGGTCTACCGGCGGTGGTCCAGGGGTCGATCGTGGTCGCAGTCGGGTCGAGCTTTCCGGAGCTGGCGAGCGTGGTGTTCACCGCGCTGGCCGGCGTGTTCGACATGGGCGTCGGCTCGATCGTCGGGTCGGCGATCTTCAACGTGCTCGTGATCCCGGCGCTGTCGGCACTCGGATCGGAGGGGGACCTGGAGACCAATCGCACGCTCGTCTACAAGGAGGCGCAGTTCTACATGATCGCGGTGTCGGCGGTCGTGGTGACGTTCGCGCTCGCCGTCATCTACGTCCCCGTCGGCGACGGACGGGCGCTCGCAGGGGAGATCACGCGACCGCTGGCGGCGATTCCCCTGCTGCTCTACGGGCTGTACCTGTTCATCCAGTGGCAGGACGTGAGCGACCACGAGGCCGAGGCGTACGATGGCGAGATCGCCCTCCGTCGCGAGTGGACGAAGCTCGCTGCCGGGCTGGGCCTCATTCTGGTCGCCGTCGAGCAGCTGGTCGGCAGCGTCGACTCGCTTTCCGCGACGGTCGGTATCCCGGAGTTCCTCGCCGGCGTGACCATCGTCGCGGCGGCGACGAGCCTCCCGGACACGCTGGTGAGCGTCCGGACGGCCCGCGACGACCGGGCGCTCACGAGCCTGGGCAACGTCTTCGGCTCGAACACGTTCGACCTGCTGGTGGCGATCCCGGTCGGCGTCATGCTCGTCGGCACCCTCGCGGTGGACTTCGCCGTGGCGGTCCCCATGCTCGGCGTGCTGACGCTCGCGACCGTCGTTCTGTTCGCCTTCCTCCGGACGGACCTCTCGCTGTCGAACGCGGAGTCGTACGTGTTGCTCGCGGCGTACGTCCTGTTCGTGGTCTGGATCGTCGCCGAGACGGCCGGCGTGACCGGCTTCCTCAAAACCGGCTGACCGCACGACCGCCCAACACCGCCCGCGTCCGGGTGAGGGGTTACGCCCCCGACTCAGACCTTTTCGAGCGTCCCGGACCGACACTGCGAACACGCCTCGCTGGGCGGTTCGATGAGCACCGACTCGCACGCGGAGCACTCGTAGAGGTCGACGGATCGTGCGTCGGCGATCGTGCCGCCGGTGACCGACGTGCCGGGGGCGGTCCGCGACGACAGGAGGTCGGTCCACCGTGACCGCAGTCGGGACAGGATCTCGCGCATACCGAAACGGAACGGACACGGCCGAATGAGTCCGCGGCCAAAACGAATTGGTATCACATGAGAACGCACACCGCGGACGGGAAGGGGAACGAGTTAAACCGTCGGTCCACGAACGTGAATCCATGGGGAGCACGCCATTGCTGAAGCCGAAACCGCGATACGTCCGGGCGTCTCGCCCGGTGATGTCGGATGAGTGATCCGCTCTTTCGCCGGGTCGTCGTCCCGGTCGCGAGCGAGGAAGACGCCGCGGCGACCGCCGCCTCGATAGCGCCGCACATCGACGCGGCTGGCGGGGAGGTGGTCGCGGTGTTCGTCGTCGAGAAGGCCGGCGGCGCGCCGGACAAGGCGTCCGTCGAACAGCGCGAGCAGCACGCCGAGACGGCGTTCACCCGGTTCCGGGCGGACCTCGGGGACGTGAACATCGAGACGGAGATCCGGTACGGAACCGACGTGGCGGCGGCGATCGTCGAAGCGGCACGCGACGCCGACGCGAACGCCATCGCCTTCACGCCGCGCGGCGGGAGCCGGTGGGTGAAACTGCTCACCGGCGACGTGTCGGCCGACCTGATCGCCGCGAGCGACCGCCCGGTTGTCGTCCTCCCGGACCGAACGGAGGACGGCGAGCGCGGCGCGTAGCGCCCCCGGCGGTGACTACCCGGGACGTTTCCGCACCTTTCCGGCCACCAGAGTCTATACGCTGGACGGGCTTGTCCCGATAGCAATGGCGGTGGACGCGAAACGGGACGAACGGCAGGTGATCGAACGGTGGGACACGGTGTTTCAGGCATTGACGGCGGAGCCGCGACGACAGATGATCGTCGCCCTGCTGGAGGCACCGCCCGACCGGGAGCTACCGCTCCCGGAGGCGGCGAACCCGTCGTACCTGCTCATGGACCCGGAGGACCTGTATCTGGAACTCCGGCACACGCACCTTCCGCTGCTGGCGGCGGAGGGATACGTCCGCTGGGACGACGACCCGCTCGTGGTCCGCCGGGGCCCGAACTTCGACGAGGTCGCTGTCGTGTTTGAGTCGTTACAGTCCGCCGCCGAGCGACTCCCCGACCAGCTAGTCCAGGGCTGCCAGCGCCTCGAAGAACGGAGGCGTCGCTCGTGACCCGCGACCGCCGAGTCGTACTGGAGGTCCTCGAGGCGCTCGCCGCGGCGGAGGGGGTCGAACCCCACGAACTGGACTACAGTCTGCAGGAACACGTCGATACGGACAGTCTGGAGCGCCTCGCCGAGATGGAGGATGCGGAGTGGACGCTGACGTTCTCGGTGCCGGACCACGAGGTGACGGTCGACAGCGACGGCGGGATACTCGTCGACGGGGAGGCGGCGGCGTCGGACGAAGTCGACCAGCTCGAACGGTGATCGAGGGTCGGACCGTCGGCAAGCGCCGCTCCCACGCACAGGTTCTTGGGACGGTCACGAGAACGTCCCGGCGTGACCGAGTCGACCGACGACGGCACGGATGCGGGATCGATACGCTCGCGGAGCACACGGGCCCGGTGGACGCTCGTCGCCGGTGCGAGCCTGATCTCCGTCGCGCTCGGGGCGTACGAGATCTCGCCGGCCAGCGTCACGCCGCTCGTCCGCGACTCGCTCGGGATCGGCTCCTCGGCCGCCGGGCTGATCGTCAGCGTGATGTTCGGCACCGCGGTCGTCGCGAGTCTCCCGGTGGGGGCAGTGCTTGACCGGACGAACTCCCGACGCGCAGTTGCGGTCGCCGTGCTCGTCCTGTTCGTCGCCGGGGTGTGGGGCTGGACGGCCGGCGAACGCGGGTCGTTCGCCTCGGTGCTCGGCTCCAGAGTCCTCGGCGGCGTCGCCTACGTCGTCGTCTGGAACGCCGGCATCGACATCGTGAGCGAGGCCGTCGACGGCGCGCGCCGGGCCACCGCCGTCGGCGTGTTCACCGCCAGCGGTCCGGTCGGCTTCGCGATCGGCCAGAGCACAGCGCCGCTCATCGCCGCCCGCTTCGGGTGGCCCGCCATCTTCCTCGCGTTCAACGGCCTCGCGCTGGTCGGGCTGGCTGTCTTCTGGCCGACGAGCCGGGGGCTCGGCCGCGTCGGCGGGGACGCGCCGCCATCGCCGGGCGAGTTCGGCGACGTGCTCCGGAGCCGGGCGGTGTGGACCGTCGGCCTGCTCGGCTTCCTGGGCTACTCGCTGTACCTGTTCGTCAACAGCTGGGCACCGTCGTACCTCACCGACGTGGTGGGGCTGTCGCTCGGCGTCAGCGGCCTGCTCGTCGCGGCGTTCCCGGCGGTCGGCGTCCTCGCGCGGGTCAGCAGCGGACTGCTCTCGGACCGGCTGTTCGGCGGGCGACGACGGCCGGTCGTGCTCGCCTCATTCGTCGTCGCCGCGCCGCTGGTGGCGAGCGTCGTCGCCACACGCTCGGTCGTCGCCCTGCTCGCCGTGTTGCTCGTCGCCGGTTTCGCCGTCCAGTTGACGCTCGGCCTCTCGTTCGCGTACGTCCGCGAACTCGTCGACCCGCGCGTCGCGGCGACGGCGGTCGCGTTCCAGACGAGCGTCGGGCTGGCCGGTGCCTTCGCCGCCCCGATCGTCGGCGGCGCGGTGATAGAGCGCGCCGGCTACACGGCGGCGTTTCTGGCCGCCAGCGCGCTGGGCGTCCTCGGCATCGTCCTCGCCTGGCGAGCGCCCGAACCCGGAGGCTAACCACAATTCTCAGCCGGTCTGACAGGCCGACCTGTTTACTCACCAGTTATTACTCCCCACCGCGCCTACTCGGCTACGCCGCAGCGGCACCCCACCAGCTGATCTGTCATCCGGACGTGGCCGGGACTCCCACCCCCGCCCATCTCGATACCTGACGGCGAGTTCTTCCAGTGAAAACCAGGCGCGTCGGAGAGCCGCCGGAGAGCGGTACCTCCGTCGCCGGCGGATCAGCGAAGGCCGCCGAGCAGTCCGTAGTCGTGGTCGGGCGTGTACCGCCGTCTGACGAATCAGACGAGGTACACGCGGCCCCGGATTACCGCCACAGCGGACGGTAATCCTCGTCCGGCGTGTACCGCCGGAACAGCAGGCTGTTCGACAGCACCGACACCGAGGAGAACGCCATCGCCCCGGCGGCGAGCACCGGCTGGAGCAGGCCGAGCGATGCGAGGGGGATCATCGCCGTGTTGTACCCCAGCGCCCACACGAGGTTCTGCCTGATCTTCTGGAGCGTCGCGTCGGAGATGCGGATCGCTTTCACCACGTCCAGCGGGTCGTCGCGCATCAGCGTCACGTCGGCCGCCTCGATGGCCACGTCGGTGCCGGAGCCGATGGCCGTCCCGACGTATGCGACGGCCAGCGCCGGCGCGTCGTTGACGCCGTCGCCGACCATCATCGCCCTCCGACCGTCGTTCTGGATGGCCTCGACCGCGTCGGACTTGTCCTCCGGGAGCACCTCCGCGCGGACGTTGTCGGGGTCGATCCCGACCTGCTCGGCGACGGCGCGGGCGGTTCGCTCGTTGTCGCCGGTGATCAGCATCACGTCGACGCCGCGGGTCTGCAGTTCGCTCACCGCCTCGGCCGCGCTTTCCTTGACCGTGTCGGCGTTTGCGACAACGCCCACGAGTTCGCCGTCGGCGTCATCGCTTCGCTCCGAACCGGCCAGCGCGACCAGCATCGCCGTCTTGCCCTCCGATTCGAGGCGCTCCATCGTGTCTTCGGCCGGGGAGGGGTCGACCCCGCTGTCCCGCAGCAGCGTCCGGTTGCCGACGAGTACCTCGCGCCCGTCGACCGTCGCCCGCACGCCCTGGCCGGGCACGTTCTCGAAGGCGTCGGGGTCGCCAACGTCGATGCCGCGTTCCTCGGCCCCCTCGACGATGGCGCGTGCGAGCGGGTGTTCGCTCCCGCGCTCCGCCGTCGCCGCGAGCCGAAGCAGCTCGTCCTCCGAGAGCCGGTCGCGGCCGGTCAGCTGTCCGCCGTCGGCCGCGGCGTCACCGCCGTCAGCCCGCTGGGGGTCCGGCCCGTCGTCGAGAACGACCACGTCGGTCAGCTCCATCTCGCCCTCGGTCAGCGTGCCGGTCTTGTCGAAGACGACGGTGTCGACGTCCTTCGCGCGCTCCAGCACGTCGCCGCCCTTGAACAGGACGCCGTTCCCCGCGCCGATGGTGGTCCCGACCATCGTCGCGGCCGGCGTCGCCAGCCCGAGCGCGCAGGGACAGGCGATCAGGACCGAGGAGGCGAACACGACGACGGCGAACTCGAAGGTCGTCACTGTCCCGCCGGCGACCGCCGGGCCGCCGGCCACGAGCCCCCACAGCGGGATCCAGTCGACGAGTCCGGCCAGCGCTTCGGGGGCGGCGAACCAGACCAGCCCCCAGAGGAGCGCGTTCGCGATGACCGCGGGGACGAAGTACGCGGAGATGCGGTCGGCGAGGTTCTGGATGTCCGGCTGGCGGGACTGGGCCTCCTTGACCGTGCGGACGATCTGCTGGAGCGCGGTGTCCTCGCCGACCTTCGTCGCCTCGACGACGAGGACGCCGTTCTCGTTGATGGTTGAGCCGACCACCTCGTCGCCCTCGCTCTTCTCGACGGGGACGGACTCGCCGGTGACCATCGACTCGTCGACCGCGGACTGGCCGTCGACGACGACGCCGTCCGTGGGGATCCGTTCGCCCGGCCGGACCTTCATCCGGTCGCCGACTTCGACGTCCTCAAGCGGGATTTCCTCCTCGGTGCCGTCGTCGTCGACGACGGTGGCCGTGTCGGCCTCCATCTCCAGCAGCGTCCGCAGGGCCTCGCCGGCCTGCCCCTTGGAGCGCGCCTCGAGGTAGTTACCGAGCGTGATGAACACGAGGATGAGCGCCGCCGTGTCGAAGTACAGCCCGCCGGCGATGAGATCGGCGAGCACCGCGACGGAGTAGACGTACGCCGTCGTCGACCCGAGCGCGATGAGTACGTCCATGTTGGCGCGGCCGTTCTTCACGAGCGCCTTGTAGGAGTTCCTGTAGAACGGCCACCCGAGGACGACCTGTACGGGCGTCGCGAGCGCGAACGCGACCCAGCCGGTCGACAGGCCGAAGAGTTCGTCGCCGACGAGACCAAGCTCCAGCAGGTGGTCGACCATGAACAGCAGCAACGGGGCCGACAGCGCCGCGCCGAACAGGGTGAGCCGTTGCTGCTTGCGGATCTCCCCCTCGCGGGCGGCGTCGCGGGCGTCGCCGTCGGCGTCGTCATCGCCCCCCTCCCGGACCGGCGAGTAGCCGGCGTCCTCGATTGCGTCGTACATCGCCTCGCGCGAGGCGTCGGCGGGGTTGTAGGTGACCTGCGCCTCGTCGGTCGCGTAGTTCACCTCGGCGTCGACGACGCCGGGGACGGCTTCGAGCGCCTCCTCGTTGGTGTCGGCGCAGTTCGCACACGTCATATCGGAGATGGCGACCGTCGTCGTCTCGGAGACGACGCCGTAGCCGGCCGCGTCGACGGCGTCGTAGATCTCACGAAGCGATACCTCGTCGGGGTCGTACTCGACGGAGCCCTCGTCGGTGGCGTAGTTGACGTTCGCCTCCGTCACCCCGTCGAGCGACGCCAGGGCGTCCCCAACCGTCTCCGAACAGTTGGCACAGGACATCCCCGTGATGTCGAGGTGTGCAGTTCGTGATTCCATCTTGTGTTGAAGTACGGGGTCCACACTTACCGCGTTTGCTGCTTCGGATCGAATCTCCGCGCCGCGGCAGATCTTGGGATCCAAAGCTCGGCACGGACAGCGGCCCGCCGCCGTTACGTTCCCTCTTCGATCCGACGGTACTGTTCCTCGAACTGGCTCCGGCAGGATGGGCAACAGAAGTGATAGACGCCCCCGTCTATCCGGGCCGATTCGCCCTCGCTGTCAACCGTGTTCCCGCACTCGGCACAGGTGATCGCGAACTCGGTGCCGTCCAGCGACGGCGTCCACTCCAGATCGTCGACGAGCGTCACCGAGTACTCGGCCGACTGCACGTCACCGAGCAGGCCGTCGACCCACTGCCGAACGGCTCCACCCTCGGTCCGGCCGTAGAACCAGACCTCGCCCTCGGCCGTGACGAAGAGGTGTTCGACGCCGTCGGCCCCGCTGACCCGCGACCGGACCGCCTCGGCGTCAGCCGACCGACACTCCACCTGCACGAACACCGGGACGCCGGCTTGCAGTTCGCCCCGGTCGACGTTGACGGTGAAGTTCGTGATGATGCCGGCCTCCTGAAGCCGGGTGACGCGGTCCGAGACGGCCGGGCCGGAGAGGCCGACCTGCTCGCCGATGTCGCTGAACGGCCGGCGTGCGTCCTCCGCGAGGAGCGTGAGGATCTCCATGTCGGTCTCGTCGAGGTCGCGCATACGCCACGTAGCCGCCCCCGACTACAAGACTGTTTCCCGTGGTGCTTTCGAACGGCAACCAGAACGGGTTCTGTCCTTTCGATGCAAAAGCAGAGGCGCGTCGACACTGTGTCGAACCGGCGAGACCTGTTGACTCCGGCGGGCAATCGGTGCCCGAACGCGTGAGCTATTCGAACGGCGGGTCACCGTACAGCGCGGATCCGGACGGGCCATCGCCGGCAAGCGCGTCCGCGCCGCCGACGACGGGCACCGGGAACGTCGAATCGGCGAGGTGGAGCGTCAGGGTCGGCGACGACGGCGGACGCTTCGTGAACGCTGCGTCGCTGGAGTAGATCATGACCCCGAGACGATGCCCCGCCTGAAAGACGTGGTCCGCCGGGTTCGTCTCGAACGACACGTCGTATCGATCGCCGGGGACCAGCGGCTCCGACTCGGACCGGGAGTTGCGGTTCAGGAGGTTCATCCAGCCCCGACTGACGATGCGACCGCCCCCGTCCGGCCCGTAGTCGACGAGAGCCGTACTGAGGAGGGCTGCCTCAGAATCGACCGAGACGGTCACCTGCGGCGATATCGTGCCGCTCACGCGGACCGGGCCGTCCAGCGGCTCCGTCCGGTAGACGACTCGGCTGTCCGTCGCTTCCTCGCCGGTCAGCGTCGCCGGCGTGACGCTGGAGTCGTCGACGAACCGCTCGGCGGTCCCGGGCTCCGGGCCGTCCGGTCCGAGCGTCCCGAACGGGTCGCCGGGGCGCGGCCGGAGCGACACCGTCTCGATCCGCGGCGAAGGCCACGCGTCCTCGCCGGCCAGGTCCCCGTCCGGCGTTTCGACGATAGCCGTCGGCCCGTCCATCACGCCGGTCGACTCCCCTTTCACCCAGTAGTCGAACCAGTCGAGCAACAGGTCCTCCCAGCGCTCCTCGTACGGGGAGAGTAATCCCGGCTCATCGCCGTGGGACCCCTGGCCGACCCACATCCTGTGCGGAATGTCGTGACGGCGAAGCGCCTCGGCGTACACCGACAGCTGGCGGGGACTCATCGTGTGGTCACGGAGGTTGTGCACCAGGAGAACGCTCGCGTCGACGCCCCCGAACTCGGCGACGTACTCGCGGTCCGCCCAGTAATCGTTGAAGTTCCCGGAGTCCCAGTCGACGCCCTCGGCCATCCGGCGGAGCACGTCGGTACACCGCTGCCTGTTGACGCCGGTCGTCCAGCCGGCAGCGAACTCGGTCGTGGGGCGCTCGACGATAACGGCACCCTGCGACCGGTTACCCAGATATCGGCTGACCATCCCGGCCTTCGGGACGATCGTTTCGAGGCCGTCGACGCCGGTCACGACGACGTTGTTCTGGATACTCCCCAGATACGACTGGCCGACCATCCCGGCGCTCCCGGTTGCCCAGTCGGCGGCGACCGACTCGTCCCCGTCCCGGCTGTCGAACGCCGGCTGGCGGCCGTTCAGCCAGTCGATGGCGGCGACGACGCTTTCCGCTTCCGGTTCGCCACCGAGCGTGTTGCACCCGGTCGAACGGCCCGTCCCGACCGGGGAAACGTCCACGTAGGCGTACCCCTCGGGCACGAACGTCCGGACGTACGCCCGGCGCACCGCTTCGACCCGCCCCGCCGCGGCGAACCGTCGGTCTGGCGGGGTAACGCCTGCGTCCTCCCCGGACGCAGTCCCGGACTCGGGGACGTACAGCTCCACCTCACGCGACCCGAATGCGTCGTCCGAGGCCTCCGGGGGCGCTACGCCGTCGAGGTCCAGCGCGTCGACCGGCTGGCTGGCGATGTCGTACGGATCCGCGCGGACGACCGCGGGGAGGGGCTCCGTCGGCGGTTCGGGCCGTACGACGTACACCTCGACCCGGTCCGAGCGGCCGGTGCCGTCAGTGTCGGTCCCGGTCTCGACCCACACGCTCTCGGTGCGGACCGGTTCGTCGATATCGTACTCGTCGGGGTTGTCTTCGCTTGACGGGGCCGTCTCCGTCGGGGGGACATCCGTAGCGGTCCCTTCAGGGTCAGTCGATGTGGTCGTACCGTCAGAGAGGGCCGAACAGCCGGCGGTCATCGCACTCAGGGCGGCCAACACCGACCGTCTCCGGAGGGATCGGTCTCCGTCGGACATCGATCTTTCGTTCGGCTGAACGGAAGTTAATCCTCCGGTGGTTCGGGTGGTCCAAACGCGTGGCGACCCCGCCGCAGCGCCCTGGCCTGTCGAGGATGCGATGGGTCCGGAATCCGCCGTCGCTTGGCTGGGCGAGGCTGTTCCGTGCAGCGTAGTATCGACGGTGGGCCGGACGCGGTGCGGATCACTTCCCGTCGCGGTGACGGTCCGTGTTCAGTAATTCCTGGCAAATCGCTGAGGAGATTTATCTTGTAGTTATAATACAATTCTACAGGCACGGATCCGGTACATAGGCGGGTATCACGGCTCCGTCGACAACCGGAGCCTTTCTTCGGCTTATTTGGCTCTATTCCGTGTTTTAAGTCCGTTATCCAGTGTTTGAGCTTTTATTGGCCCGAAGGTAGCTTCCGAGCCGCTACACGGTTTCAAACACTCTTTCCAGCAGTATTACCGTTTTTAAACCGGTTGAGGTATCGGTCGGTGAGATCAAGGTCGGATGATGAGATAATGCTGCTAAATAGTGGGTCTATTATTCAACTTTGTCCGGCCCTGTAGGCACGCTGACGACCTACGGGAGGCTCACGGTCACCGGTGGCTCGCCGTCCTGTCACTCAGTCGCGTTCGGCGGGCGGTCGCTGCACGCGCTCGGCGACCGGTTGCTCCAGGGAGAGTTCCATCTCCAGGTCCGAGTGCATTCGCTCGACCACTTCGAACCCGACGTTCTCGTACACCGTGACGGCGCGGCGGTTCCCTTTCGACACCTCCAGCGTGAGCGCCTCGTGGTCGCGGTCGTCGGCGTAGGCGACGACCTGTTTCATCAGCTCCGTCCCGATGCCGCGGTCCTGATACTCCTGATGGATGAAGACCACGAACTTCGGGTCGGGGCGGTCGGCCGGCACGACCGCGACGTGGCCGACGACGCGGTCGCCGTCGAGCGCGACGAGGTTCCAGCCGTTCTCGCGGAGGCGGTCCAGCCACGACTCGATCTGTGGCATCGTCGCCGGCGGCAGCCCCATCGTTCGGCTGTACGAGTCGATGTCGTCGTACATCGCGACGGCGGCGTCCCGGTCCGAGTCGCGGAAGGGGCGAACGACGAGCGGCACGCCCTCGCCGTCGGTGAACCGCGGACACCGCGGCGGACAGTACGGCGTCCCCTGGCACTCCGTGTTGTCCCAGGCCGAGCAAGCCCCACCGGTTCGCGTACCCATGCGAACGTGTTGTTACGTGCCCCCGCTAAACGCTTTGGCGAACGTGTTCGCACCCGAGGGAGTGCGGAGTTTCGCCCGGGAGAACCATTATAATCCATGCGGTCGAAGCTGTCGTATGTACGAAATACTGGTCGCGATAGACGACGATGTGGACGGCGCACACGCGCAGGTCGACGCAATCGAGGAACTGGTCGACGTCGCCGACGAGGTCGTCGTCCACCTCCTGCACGTGTTCACGGACAACCCCTCCGGCGCGTCGATCATGCAGGTCGAAGCCGCACGCGAGGCGTCGGAACGGCTGGAGGAACTGGGGGTCGAGGTCCGCGCCGAGGAGACGAGCGGCGACCCGGCGACGCAGGTCCTCGAACGCGCCGAGGTAGAGGACGTGGACCAGATCTGCGTCGGCGGCCGAAAGCGGTCCCCGACGGGCAAGGCGCTGTTCGGGAGCGTCACGCAGAGCGTGATCCTCGGCACCGAACGCCCGGTGCTGGTGTGTGGCCGGCGCACGGAGGCGTAGCCCACGCGCTGCGGCGGTCGGCTACGGCCCGCGGACCGCGGCGCAGCGCCCGTCACGGCGGAGTCGACAGTATAATGTGAATGGTTGTGCACTGTCCGATCGATGCGTGTTACCGTACTCGGCGCGGGAACGATGGGTCACGGGATCGCACAGGTCGCCGCGACGGCGGGCTACGACGTGACGATCCGGGACATCGACGAGGAGATCATCGAGGACGGACTGGCCGCCATCGAGTCGAACCTCCAGGGCGGCGTCGACCGCGACAAGCTGACGGCCGACGAGAAGGCGGCGGCGCTCGACCGGATCGACGCGACCACCTCGCTGGAGGAGGCCGTTGACGACGCGGACCTGGTCGTCGAGGCGGTGCCCGAGGACATGGAGATCAAACAGAGCACGTTCGAGGACGTGGCGGCAGCCGCGCCCGACGATGCCGTGCTCGCCTCGAACACGTCGTCGCTGTCGGTGACCGAGATCGCGAGCGTCCTCGACCGCCCCGGTCGCGCGATCGGGCTCCACTTCTTCAACCCGGTCCACATCATGGGACTGGTCGAGATCGTCGTCGCCGAGCAGACGGACGAGGAAACCGTCGACGCCGCCACGGAGTTCGTCGAGGCGATCGACAAGGAGCCGGTGACGGTGCGGGATTCGGCCGGCTTCGCCTCCTCCCGGCTCGGCGTCGCGCTGGGCGTCGAGGCGATCCGGATGCTCGAGGAGGGCGTCGCCAGCCCGCGGGACATCGACGCCGCGATGGAACTCGGCTACAACCATCCGATGGGACCCATCGAACTCGGTGACGTGGTCGGGCTGGACGTGCGCCTCGACATTCTGGAGTACCTCCGCGAGGAACTGGGCGAGCGGTTCCGCCCGCCGCAGTTGCTGAAACAGAAGGTCCGGGCCGGCAAGCTCGGCAAGAAGACCGGCGAGGGGTTCTACGTCTGGGAGGACGGCGAGATCGTCGGCGTCAGCGGCGACTGGGGTGACGACGAATGACGGCGACCGAGGACGCCGCGGCCGACTGCGATACTGTGTCCGTGACTGTCGGCGAACACGTCGAGGGGGTCGCCACGGTGACGATGTCGCGGCCGGAGGCGCGGAACGCGCTCGACAAGGAGCTCCGGGCCGACCTCACGGCCGTCCTCGACGCGGTCGAGGACGACGATGCGGTGCGCGTCGTGGTGCTGACCGGGAGCGACGAGGGCGGCGCGTTCGTCGCCGGCGCGGACGTGACGGAACTGCGCGAGCGCGACGCTATCGAGCAGCGGGAGGCGAGCAAGCGCCCCCGCGTGTACGAGCGCGTCGCGAACCTCCCGAAACCGGTGATCGGTCGGATCAACGGCCACGCGCTCGGCGGCGGCTGCGAGCTCGCGCAGGCCTGCGACGTGCGGATCGCCTCCGAGAAGGCGAAGCTCGGCCAGCCCGAGATCAACCTCGGCATCATCCCCGGCGGCGGCGGCACCCAGCGGCTCCCACGCCTCGTCGGCACCGGGCAGGCGATGCGGCTGATCCTCTCGGGCGAACTGATCGACGCCGACGAGGCGGCAGACATCGGTCTCGTGGAGGAGGTCCACCCGCACGACGAACTCGACGACGCCGTCTACGACCTCGCCGAGTCGATGGCCGCGAAAAGCCCAGTCGCGCTGGAGTTCGCCAAGGAGGCAGTCCAGGCAAGCGGGGAGATGGACATCGAGGACGGTATCGAGTACGAGGCCGAACTGTTCGCTCAACTGTTCGCCACCGAGGACAAAAACGAGGGGATCGACGCGTTCTTCGAGGACCGCGAGCCGGAGTGGCAGGGGAAGTGATAGTGTTTGCTCTCACTGTTTACCGGTGGTCGACCACACCGTTACCGTCGACCACCGGTAATTGGCGAGAGCAAACACTATGAGTCACGCCGGCCAGCCGTAGTCGGCGGTGTCAGTCCGCCCCGTTCCGGCGGGCCACCAGTTCGTAGTTCTCCAGCGTCAGCACCGTCTCGCCGTCGCCGTTGGTCACGGTGATCGACTCGTGGACGACGCCGCTGGTCGCGTCGCTCTCCGAGGGGCGCGTGTCGAGGATCTCGTTCTCGACGTGGAGTTCGTCGCCCGGCCGCACCGGCGCGTGCCAGCGCACGTCGTCGATGCCGAGCCCGCCCACGACCGCCCGCTGGCTCCGGACGGCGTCGACGAGCAGGCGGACCGACAGCGAGAGCGTGTGGTAGCCGCTCGCGATGATCCCGTCGAAGCGGCTCTCGGCCGCCGCGTCCGGGTCGGTGTGGATGTCCAGCGGGTCGAACTCCGCGGCGAACTCCCGGATATCGGTCTCAGTGACAGTCGTCGCCCCGCAGTCCGTGACGGTGCCCGGTTCCACGTCCTCGAAGTAGACGGTCGCGTCCGAATCCTCGCTCATGGCGGGTGATGCTCACCCCCGAGCCTTCACCGTTTCGCTCGTGGCTATTCCCGGGCGATGATATTGATGCCGGTCCATCGGAGGACCTCGTCGCCGTCGCCGTTGTACGCCCGGGTCTGGTTGCGGACGTAGCCGCGGTCGTCGCGGCTCTCGGAGGCCGTGGTTTCGAGGATTTCGTTCTCGACGGTCAGCACGTCGCCGGGCCGAACCGGCGTCTCCCAGCGCAGTTCGTCGACGCCGATCGCGCCCATGCTCGCCGCCTCGCAGAGGAAGCCGTCGGCGAACAGACGCATGCAGACGCTGGCAGTGTACCAGCCCGAGGCGATGACGCCGCCGAACATGGAGTCGCGCGCCATTTCGGGGTCCGTGTGGATCGGCTGGGGGTCGTACCGTTCGGCGAAGCCGATCATCTCCTCGCGGGGCACCTCGTAGCTCCCGAGTTCGCGCACCGTGCCGGCCTCGATATCCTCGAAGTGGAGTTGGGTCATGCGTCGTGGCTCGAAGGCGGCCGGCATAAAATCGATCGAAACGGGACGGCCCGCTGTCTGGCGGGTGGCGGGCAGGCGTCCCGATCGCGAGTGTGAACCGGACGGGAGCGAACCAGCCCGTCCCCCGACACTGGGGCCGCGACCCCGGTCAGCCGTCCTTGTCCCACTCCGGGTCGCGGTCGTCCATGAAGGCCGCCAGCCCCTCCTCGAACACGGCGGAGTCGCTGACCCGCTTTATCGTGTCGCGCTCCTCCTCCAGATGCTCGTCCAGCCGTCCTGCGAACGTCGAGTCGATCAGCGCCTTGGTCTCCTCGTACACCGTCGTCGGGCCGTCGGCGAGCGAGGCGGCCCACTCCGTCGCCGCGTCGACGAACTCGTCGTCCGGGCGGTCGATCCGCCGGTTTGCCAGCCCCATCTCGACCGCCTCCGCGGCGTCGATGGGCCGCGGGTCGAACAGGAGTTCCCGCGCCCGGTAGGGACCGACCGTCTTGGCGAGGAAGAACGGCGTGGCGTTGTCCGGCGTCAGCCCGACGCGGGCGTAGCCGGTGTCGAGGACGGCGTCGCGGTGGAGGACGACCAGGTCGCAGGCCAGCGTGAAGCCGAGCCCGCCCCCCGCCGCGACGCCGGACACCGCCGCGATGACGGGTGCCGGGAACCGCCGGAGCGTCCGGATGAACCGGTTCGACGCGGCGGCGATGGTGTCGACCTTCGCCGCGCGCATCTCCTCGGGCGCGGACTCGACCGAACGCAGGTCGGCACCCCCCGAGAATTCCGGCTCGCCGTACAGGACGAGCGCGCCAACGTCCCCGGCGAGCGCCTCGACGGCTTCGGACATCGCCTCGACCTGCGGCGGCGTGAACACGTTCAGCGGCGCGTCGCCGCGCTCCATCACGAGCCGGGCCACGTCGCCGCCCTCCACGAACTCAAGGCGAACGCCGTCGTGGACGCGCTCGACGCGGATCATCGTCCCTCCCCGCTCGTTCCATCCCGGTCCAGCGGTGCCTCCGCGTCGCGGTACCGCTCGGAGAGGTTGAGGTACTCCTCGCAGTACCACCGGATCTGCTCTTTCCGGTCCTCGCCGATCGGCTTCGTTTCGGGCGGCGAGCCGTACGCCATGTGGCCGTCCGGGATCTCCTGCCCCTCGCGGACGACGGTCCCGGCGGCGACGATGCACTCGTTGCCGACCGATGCCTCGGGCAGGATCGTGCTCGACATCCCGACGAGCGTGTCGTCGCCGACGGTCGCCCGGTCGACCACGACGTTGTGGCCGACGGTCACGCCCGACCCGAGCGTCGCCTCGTGGAGCATCGTGAAGTCCTGCACGTTCGTCTCCCGGCCGACGCTGACCGGGCCGTAGTCGCCCCGGACGCAGACAAAGGGCCAGACGCTCGCCCGCTCCGCGACGGTCACGTCGCCGACGAGGTACGCCATCTCCGAGACGAACGCGGAGTCGGCCACCGCGGGGCGGTCGCCCTCGAACGGTCGGGTCGGGGGCATCACTTCACCCCCAGGTAGCTCTCCATCGCCTCGCGGTCGGCCAGCAGTTCGCCGGCCGGCGCGTCGTGGACGACCTCGCCGGTTTCGAGGACGTACGCCCGGTCGGCCAGCTCCAGCGCCATCTCGGCGTTCTGCTCGACCAGCAGGATCGTGACGCCGTCCTCGTTCAGGTCGCGGATGATGTCGGCCACGTCGTCGACGATCTGCGGCGCGAGCCCCTCGCTCGGCTCGTCGAGCAGGAGCAGGTCCGTCTCCGGGCCGAGCAGGCCGCGGGCGATGGCGAGCATCTGCTGCTCGCCCCCGCTCATCGTGCCCGCCTTCTGGTCCCGGCGCTCGTCGAGACGGGGGAACCGCTCGTACACGTCCTCGAACCGGTCATCGCCGCCGTCGCCGGAGTGGGCCGCCAGCCGGAGGTTCTCCTCGACAGTGAGGTCGCCGAACACGCGGCGCTCCTCGGGCACCCACGAGACGCCGCGCTTGCGGACGCCGTGGGGTTCCAGCCCGTGGATCGGCTCGCCATCTTTCGTGATCTCGCCGGACGTAACCGGCGTCAGACACATGATGCTCCGCAGCGTCGTCGTCTTGCCCGCGCCGTTGCGGCCGACGAGCGCGACGACCTCGCCGCGCCCGACCGAGAGGGACACGTCGAACAGGACGTGGCTCTCCCCGTAGTGGGTGTCGATGCCGTCCACGGACAGCATGTCCTCGGCCATCTCACCCACCTCCGAGGTACGCCTTCTGGACGCGTTCGTCCTCCCGGATCTCCGCGGGCGGGCCCCACGCGAGCAGTTCGCCGCCGTTCATCACCGCGATGTGGTCGGATATGTCCATGACGATCTCCATGTCGTGTTCGATGAGGACGATCGTGATGTCCTCGGCGATCCGCTCTATCAGTTCGACCGTTTCGACGGTCTCCTCCGGGCTCATGCCCGCCGTCGGCTCGTCCATCAGGAGCAGATCCGGGTCCGCGGCCAGCGCGATCCCGATCTCCAGGTGGCGGCGCTGGCCGTAGGAGAGGTTCGACGCTTTCCGGTCGGCCACGTGGCCGAGGCCGATCCGCTCAAGCGCGGCCTCGGCGTCGTCCAGCGCCCCGTCGAGGCTGTTGTAGTGCCGGACGAAATCGGAGACGCCGAACCCGCTGTGCCGTGCCTGCGTCGCGAGGCGGACGTTCTCCAGCGCGGTCAGGTCGTCGAAGAAGTTCGTGATCTGGAACGACCGGACGATCCCGCGGGAGACGATGTCGTGTGGATCCTCGCCGTCGATGCGCTCGTCGCGGAACTCGATGTGACCGTCGGTCGGTTCGTGCTTGCCGGTAAAGAGGTTGAACAGCGTCGTCTTGCCGGCCCCGTTCGGGCCGATGATCGACGTGATCTCGCCGGCGGGCACCGACAGCGACACGTCGTCGACCGCGGTGAGCGGGCCGAACTTCTTGGTCACCGCCTCGGTGCGGAGCAGCGCGTCGCTCATGGCCGCTCACCTCCCGGAGTCGGACGGTGTGGGTCGATCGGCGTCATCGTTCACCCCGCACCTTCTTGACGTAGGTCAGGAGCGCCTGTTTCGCGTTCGAGAGCGCGTTCCGCGGGTCCTCCTTCAGCGAAACGACGATGCCGGCAAGCCCGCGCGGGGCGAAGATGACGACCACGACGAACACCCCGCCGAGGATGACCTCCCAGGCGGCGACGCCCGCCAGCATCTCCTCCAGCACGATGACGGCCGCAGCGCCGAGCATCGGGCCCCACAGCGTTCCCATACCGCCGAGCAACAGCATCACGACGAGTTCGCCGCTGACGGTCCAGTGGAGCAACTGGGGGTGTGCGAGGCTCTGGAACGGGACGTACAGCCCGCCGGCGAGGCCGGCGAAGCCGCCGCTGATGGCGAAGCCGACCACCTTGTACCGTCGCACGTCGTAGCCGATGAAGGCCATCCGCTCCTCGTTCTCGCGGATCCCCTGCAGCGCGCGGCCGAAGGGGGAGTTGGCGAGACGCACCAGCGCGACCAGCGAGAGCGCGACCAGCGCCAGCGCCATGAAGTAGTAGTTGATCCGGTCGGTGAAGTCGACGACGCCGAACAGCTCGAACAGCTGGACGCCGTAGATGCCGTTATCACCGCCCGTGACCGTCTCCGCACCGGTGATCATCGCGGGCACGTCGGCGAAGGCGATCACGTAGAACATCTGGGCGAACGCCAGCGTGAGCATGGCGAAGTAGATGCCACGGGCGCGGACGGCGAACCAGCCGATCACCGCCGCGACGACCACGCCGGTCAGCATCGCCAGCGGCAGCACGACCAGCGCGTTCGGGGTCACCTCGGCGATCAGCAGCGCGGCGGCGTAGCCGCCCGCCCCGAACATCGCGGCGTGGCCGAACGACAGCAGGCCGGCGTAGCCGAACACGAAGTCGAGGCTGAGCGCCAGCAGCGCGAACACGAGTATCTGCACCAGGATGAACAGCCAGAACGGCTCGAGGATCGCCACGACCGGGCCGAGCAGGGCCAGCAGGACCACGATGACGGCCAGCGCGTAGCGGCCGCCGGTGGTGAGGATCTGGTTGCCCGCCGTGCCGTCCGTCCCGGCGAAGCGGCTGATGAGTTCGCGCATCTACGCTGCCTCCGTTGCGCCGAACAGGCCGCTCGGTTTCGCGATCAGTACCACCGCCATCAGCGCGAAGATGAAGAGGTCGGTCAGCGACGGCGCGATCAGCGCGCCGTACGCCGTCATCAGCCCGATCAGCAACGCGCCGTACACGGCACCCTTGAAGCTCCCCAGGCCGCCGATCACGACGATGACGAAGGCCTGGATGATGACGCCGAAGCCCATCCCGGGGTTGACCGAGCGCGACGCGCCGAGGAGGACCCCCGCCACGCCGGCCAGCGCGGCCCCGAACACCACGACGCCGGTGAACACCTTCGACACGTCGACGCCGAGCGCGTCGACCATCTCGGTGTCGTGGGCGCTCGCCCGGATGAGGATGCCGAGGTCGCTCTTGGCTATCGCGAGCCAGATCCCGCCGATCAGTATCGTGCTGACCACGAGGACGAACATCCAGTACACCGGGTAGCTGAGCGAGCCGTACGAGAGGGTGCCGGAGAGCGCCTCGGGGACCGGGATCCGGTAGGACTGCCCGCCCCACACTTCGACCACGATCCCCTCGATCATGATCGCGAAGCCGAACGTCAACAGGATGTGATACAGCGGGTTGCGGCCGTACAGCGGGCGGAGCGACAGGATCTCGATCGCCCCGCCGACAATGGCGACGAGCAACGGGGCGACGACCAGCGCGGCCCAGAAGCTGCCCAGTTCGGAGGCGGCGACGACGCCGAAGTACGCCCCGAGCATGTACAGCGCGCCGTGTGCGAAGTTGATCACGTCGAGCATCCCGAAGATGAGCGTGAGGCCGGCGGCGACCAGCGCCAGCGTCATCCCTAGCTGGAGCCCGAGCAGCGTCGCGCGCACTATCGTCGTGGCATCTACCATGGTGGATCCCCCGGTGCAGTGTGTTGATGTCGGTCGACCATGTCAGAGGCTGCAGCCCCAGGTCGGGATCTCCGGCTCCTCGATCGTCGTCACGACCTCGTTGTCGACCGGAACCTCGCCGTCGCTCTCGACGACCTGCCGGACGTCCATGCTCTGTATCGGGTCGTTCGTCTCGGGGTGGAACTGGAAGTCGCCACGGGGGCTGTCCAGTTCCATGCCGGACAGCGAGTCGGCGAGGTCGTCCGGGTTCGTGCCGTCCACGTCCGAGACCGCGGCGTCGAACGCCTGCGCCGAGTCGTACCCCTGCACCGCGTACACGTTCGGTCGACTGTCGTGGGCGTCCTGATAGTTGCTCACGAACGTCTGGTTCCGGTCGGTCTGCTTCGACGGCGTGTAGTGGAGCAGCGAGTACTTGCCAAGCGCTGCCTCGCCCTGCGCCGGGAGGGTGTCCTCCGAGAGGAGGAAGCCGCTCCCGGTCTGGGTGAGCTGGTCGTCGAGCCCGAAGTCGCTGAACTGCGTGATGTAGTTGACCGCGTCGCTCCCCGCGAAGAAGGAGAACACGGCGTCCGCGCCGCTGTCCTCGATCTCGCCGAGATACGGGGAGTAGTCGTCCGACCCGAGCGGGACGCCGACCTCGCCGACGACCTCGCCGCCGGCCTCCTGGAACGCCTCGCTGAAGAAGTTCTTCGAGTTCTGGCCGAACGCGTAGTCGGCGTAGGCGAGCATCACGTTGTCCGCGATCTCGTCGTACACGTACTGGGCCATCGGCGCGCTCGTCTGCCAGTCGTTGAACGATGTCCGGAAGTGGTAGTCCAGACAGCCGTCCTGCACGACCCGGTAGTCGCCGGCGTTGGCGTTGAGCCAGATCGCCGACCCCTCGGTCTCGACGGTCTGCATCATCGCGATGGCGACGGCGCTGGAGACCGGGCCGACCAGCACGTCGGCCCCCTCCTCGATCAGCATCTCGCGCGTGATCGAGACGCCGCGGTCGGTGTTCGCTTCCGTGTCCCGCTGGACGTACTCGACGTCCCGGCCGCCGAGCTGGCCGTCGTTCTGGTCGACGTACATCTCGAAGCCGTTGACGATGCTCTCGCCGAGCAGCGAGTACGTCCCCGAGAACGGGAGGACGTAGCCGACGGTCACCGTGCCGTCGCCGCCGTCGCTCCCGGTGAGTCCGCCGAGGCAGCCGCCGAGCGCGGTCGCCCCCGCGGCGGCCCCGCCGACGAGGAACCGTCGCCGCGACGAGCCTGTAGACCGCTGCTGCCGTTCCCGTCCCTGCGTATTCGTGCCAGTCCCGCTAGTGGGAGACATACCCAACCCGTGGTCGATGGTCCATTTATAATTTTCGACCATGTAAGGGCTCCCCGTTTTCCGACGGGTGCTGGCTGGTTTTATATACCAGCCCCGCAGACGTGGGACTGCAATGATAGCAGCCCCGCCAGCGACGCTCCGGGAGGCGGTGTCGGCGATTCCATCCGGAAGTACCGTCGCCGCCGGTCTCGCGCTCGAACACGCGATCCCCTTCGCGGTCGGCCACGAACTGATCAGGCAGGGAACGGACGACCTCACGCTCGTCGGCCCCATCAGCGACCTGCTGTTCGACCAGCTCGTCGGGGCCGACGCGGTCTCACGGATCCGGGCGGCCTGGGTCGGCAACGTCAGCGCCGGCACCGGCTACCGGTTCCGCGAGGCCGTCGAGAGCGACGCGATCGCGGTCGAGAACCACTCGAACTTCAGCATCGCCCTCGCGCTGAAGGCGGGGGCGCTCGGCGTCCCCTACCTCCCCACGCAGTCGCTGCTCGGGAGCGACGTCTTCGCCGAGAGCGACCTGTTCCGGCGCGGCGAGGACCCCTTCACCGGCGACGAGGTGGCACAGGTCCCGGCGATCGAACCGGACTGGACCGTCGTCCACGCACAGCGCGCCAGCCCGGCCGGCGACGTCCACCTGTGGGGCAACACGGGGATCGTCGATCCGGCGGTCGGCGCGGCCGACAACGTCCTCGTCACCGCCGAGGAGGTCGTCGACGGCGAGACGATCAAGAGCGACCCGAGCCGGACCGCGATCACGCGCGAGCAGGTCGCGGCCGTCGTGGAGTGCCCGTACGGCGCACACCCATCGCCGGTGGCCGGTCACTACAACCGCGACAACGAGTACTACCTCGACTACCACGACCGGACCGACACGCAAGCGGCGTTCGACGAGTGGGCCGACGAGTGGGTGTACGGCGTCGAGGACCGCGCCGAGTACATGGCGAAGGTCGACGCCGACCTCTCGATCACCGAACCGACCGTCGCCGCGGAGGTGCGCTATGGCCAGTGAGTACACGCCCCGCGAGCTGATGGTGAGCGCGGCGGCAAGCGAGATCGACGACGGCGACACCGCGTTCGTCGGGATGCGCCTCCCGCTCATCGCCTTCCAGGTGGCGGTGAGCACGCACGCGCCGAACTCGATGGCCGTCTACGAGAGCGGCGTCGTCCGGGACAGCCCGGCCGACGGGTTCATCCACACGATGTGTGACCTGCCGAACCTGAACCGCGCCGTCTCGACGACCGGAATGATAGACATCATGAGCCGCCTCCAGCGCGGCGACATCGACGTCGGCTTCCTCGGCGGCGCGGAGGTCGACCGCTACGGCAACCTCAACACGACCCGGGTGCAGGCGGGCGACCGCGAGATCCGGCTCCCCGGCAGTGGCGGAGCCTGCGACATCGCCTGCATGGCCGGACGCACCGTCCTGCTGCTGCCCCACGAGCCGCGCCGGTTCGTCGAGGAAGTGAACTACGTCACCAGCCCGGGCCACGCCGCCGACGGGAGCGGCCGTGAGACCCATCCCGCGCCGGGCGGGGGCCCGGACGCGCTCGTCACCTCGAAGGCGACCTTCGGCTTCGCCGACGGCGAACTGTACCTGCGGAGCGTCCATCCCGGCGAAGACGCCGAGTCGGTGCTCGCGGACTTCCCGTGGGACGTGCGGACTGCCCCGGACGTTGACGGGGGGGAGGTGACGACGACGCCCGAGCCGACCGCCGAGGAACTGGACCTGATCCGGACGTTCGACCCCGACGGGTTCTGGACGTAGCGCGCCGAGCGTCCGCCCGCTCGTCGCGGGACTCCCCGAGTAAGCCGTCAGTCACGGGCTATCTTTCCCATCGTCGATCGGGAGAGTAACCGTTAGGTATATCTTTTAAAACTATGATGGTTGAAGCGACGATGCAGACAAACGTTCCCACAGAGTACCTGCCGGACGAATCGGCCGCGCCGGACTACATCAACGCGGTGCCGGAGGCACACTACCCGAAGGAGATCAACACGACGGACCAGCTCGTCGATAAACACGTCCGCGAGGGACGTGGCGACAACGTCGCCGTCTACTTCGAGGACGAGGAGATAACGTACGAGCAGTTGCAAGAGCGAGTCAACCGGATGGGCAACGCGCTCCGGGACCTCGGCGTCGAGTCGGGCGACAGGGTCGTCGTCCGGTTCCCGAACCGCCCCGAACCGCTCGTCACCTGCCTCGCGGTCCAGAAGATCGGGGCCGTCGCCCTGCCGTCGATGAAGCTCCTGCGCGCCAAGGAGCTGCGATACATCGTCAACAACGCCGAGGCGAAAGCGATCGTCGTGTTCGACGACCTGCTCGACGAGGTTGACGAGGCACTGCCCGACCTCGACACCGTCGAGGACGTGGTCGTCGCCGAGCGCACCGGCGTCGACCACGACCATCACAGCTACGACGCGGTGATGGACGAGGCCAGTCCCGACCTCGACGCGGCCGACACCGAGCGCGACGACCTCGCGCTGATGCTGTACACCAGCGGGACGACCGGCCGCCCGAAGGGCGCAGTCCACACCCACCGCCAGCTGCTCGCCAGCGCCGACACGTACGCCCGGTACTGCCTCGAACCCTCGGAGGACGACGTGTTCGGCGGCAACCCGCCGCTCCCGTTCGCGTACGGCTACGGCGACCTCGTCACGTTCCCGCTCCGCTTCGGCGCGAGCACGAGCCTCGCGCAGGACGCCGGGCCGGGCGACCTGCTCGAAGCCGTCGAGAACCACGGGATCACGGTTCTCTGTTCGATCCCGACGGCGTTCAACCAGATGCTCTCGGAGTTCCCCGACGGTCCCGAGGAGTACGACATCTCCTCGCTCCGGGTCGGCGTGAGCGCCGGCGAGCCGCTGACGCCGACGACGTTCGAGTCGTTCGAGGCAGAGTACGGCGTCGAACTGCTCGACGGCATCGGGACGACGGAGATGCTCCACATCTTCGTCAGCCACCGCCACGACGAGGAGATCGACCCGACGGCGACCGGCTTCCCGGTGCCGGGCTACGAGTGCAAGATCGTCGACCCCGACACCGGCGAGGAGTGCGACCGCGGCGAGGCCGGACTGCTGGCGGTTCGCGGGCCGACCGGTATCGAGTACTGGGACCGCCCCGAGAAGCAGGCCGACGCCTGCCGCGCCGGGTGGTCGTACCCCGGCGACATCTTCGTGATGCGCGAGGACGGCCGGCTGGAGTACAAGTCCCGCGCCGACGACCTCATCATCTCCAGCGGGTACAACATCCCCGGCCCGGAGGTCGAGGCCGTCGTGCAGGAACACGACGCCGCGTCCGAGGTCGCAGTCGTCGGCAGCCCCC
Organism: Halostella salina; assembly: GCF_003675855.1. Taxonomy (NCBI): domain Archaea; kingdom Methanobacteriati; phylum Methanobacteriota; class Halobacteria; order Halobacteriales; family Natronoarchaeaceae; genus Halostella; species Halostella salina. Next base: position 194,703 of record NZ_RCIH01000008.1, read on the forward strand.
ACGAGGAGCGCGGGGAGATCGTGAAGGCGTTCGTCGTGCTGGAGAGCGGCGCGTCCGGCTCAGAGGACCTCGTCGAGGAGATCCAGAACCACGTCAAGAACACGCTCGCGCCGTACAAGTACCCCCGCGAGGTCGAGTTCGTCGACGAACTCCCCCGGACGGAGACCGGGAAGATCCGCCGCACCGAACTCCGCGAGCAGGAGCGTTCGTAACGGTCTTCGTCGACTCGTTTTCGGCGGTCACCCCTCGTCTCCGGTGAGTAGCTCCGTTCCCACTGCAGTAACATCCCGGCTACGCGTGGTATGTATACATTTATCGTATACAGGCACCGGGTCGACGGGACGGACGACGGTTGCAACGGGGACGTGGGAGAATTGGGTCGGTTCGTGGCTCGACCGAGAGCGTGTTAACACACCCTAAGTCCGTGTTATATCGAGGCGTATTCGAAACTGTATTCATCGATCGTATACGTCCGGCAGCGACGGCCGGCCCGGGCAATAGACTGGTCAGGGAGGAGCCGGAGCCGCTGGAAGGTCCGGACCCCGCGGGAGAGAGGCGCGACGGTTCGCGGTCACGCACCCCCTTTTGCGGACACGGTGGCGTTGTCCTCCAGGGTCCGGGCGACGACGTAGAGGCTCCAGATGAACAGCCAGAGCGTGAAACTCGGGACGATCACCCACCACCAGGCACGGGTCAGCTCGCCCGACCCGAACACCTCGTGAAGCATCAGGCCCCAGCTCACCGTGTCCGGGTCGCCGAGTCCGATGAAGCTCAGGCTCGCCTCCAGCAGGATCCCCCACGTGATCGCGAACACGAAGTAGATCAGGATGAGGGGGACGAGGTTCGGGAGCAGGTGGTAGTACATGATCTTCACGTCCGAGGAGCCGGCCGCCTTCGCGCTTTTGACGAACTCGCGCTCCCGGAGCGACAGCGCCTCCGACCGCGTGACCCGGGCGACGGACCGCCAGAACAGCAAGGCGATCACGGCGGCGATGGTGTACAGGCCCGACCCGAAGATGGCGATCAGGATGATCGCCATCGGGTAGAAGGGGAGCCCGTACGCCATGTCGGTCAGCCCCATCAGGACGGTGTCGACCTTCCCGCCGTAGTAGCCCGAGACCAGCCCGATGTTGACGCCGATGGCGACGACCAGCACCGCGGACAGCACGCCGACGGTCAGCGAGGTCCGGAACGAGTGGATCGTCTGGCTCAACACGCCGTACCCGAGGTACGTCGTGCCCAGCGGGAACTCGCTGCTGGGCGGCTCCAGCTGTGCGTACTGGCCGGACGAGGTCTGCAGGTACTCGAACGGGCCCGGGATCGGCATGTACGGCCCCACGATCCCGATGAGCACGTAGATGCCGAGTATCGTCATCGCGAACTTCCCCCACCGGTCCTCGAACACCGGCGCGAAGAAGTCCCAGGCGATGCGTCTGGCGCGCGACGCCGTATCGCTGTACTTCTGTACGTTGATCATGTTTTCCCGTAGCTGATCCGCGGGTCGAAGTAGCCGTACGCCAGGTCGACGACGAGGTTCGTCAGCAACACGATGACGGCCACCATGAAGAAGGCGGCCTGCGCGACGGGCATGTCCTGTCGCTGCGCCGCGAGCACCAGTTCACGACCGATGCCCGGCCAGGAGAACACCACCTCGATCAGTATCTGCCCGCCGAAGGCGATGCCGATCATCGGCGTCAGCCACGTGAGCAGGGGCAGCATACTGTTTCGCGCCGCACGGCGACGGACCTGACGGGGGTGGAGCCCCTTCAGTCTGTGCAGTTCGACGTAGTCCTTCTCGCGCTCGCCGATGATGTTGTTCCGCATCAGCATCATCGGGTCGGCGATGTAGTGGAGCAGCGCCGTGGTAAAGGGCAGCGCCGCGTACTTGTAGAACGTCGGCGACGTGAGCCGTTCGAGCACCGACTTGTCGGCCCCGCCGATGGGACCCATCCCGCCGGTCGGGAGCCACCCGAGGTTGTACGAGAACACGATCAGGAGCCCGAGCCCGAGGATGAAGTGCGGGACGGCCCGGAGCGACACCGGAATGTACGTCCCCCAGCGGTCGAGCGCCGTGCCCTTGTTCCAGCCGACGACCGAGCCCCAGAAGTACGCGATGATCATGACCAGCGTCAGCGCCGGCAGCATGATCATCAGGGTGTTGACGAGGCTCGGGAAGATCACGTCGGCGACCGGCTCCCGGTAGAAAAACGAGATGCCGAAGTCGCCCTGCAGCACGTTCCGTATGAACACGATGTACTGCTCGTGAAGCGGCCTGTTCAGGCCGAAGTTCTCCAGCATCGCCTGCCGCGACTCCTCGGTGAGTCGCCCGCTGACGAGCATCGCCGTCGGGTCGCCGGGCATCACCCGGAACAGGACGAAGATGGCCGTCAGCAGGAAAAACAGCATGAAGACGAAGCTCACGAGCCGGCGGACCAGGAATTCGGTGAGTGAGTTCGACATGGTGGGGTGTGGCTCTCCGGTCTACTCCTCGGGGTAGTACAGGTTGTCGTTGTTGTCGTACTGGTACCCGGCGTCGCGAAGCGTCTGTTTGGCACCCTGGATGTCACGCTCGACGTTCGGCAGGTCCGCCGCGAACGACGACTGCGGGTGGACCAGCGTCCCGTCGCCGACGTCGGCCTCCCCGTTGTAGAAGATCTGGATGATCCGGTTCGGGTCGGTCGCCTGCATGAGCGCGTGCCGGAACGCCCGGTCGTCGAAGGGGGCCGTCCCCACGTTGAAGCTCATCTTCATCTGGAGCACGCTCGCCGCGCTGGACTTCGAGATGTAGTCGTTCTCGGCGAGCGCGTTGGTCACCGACGGCGGCGGCGACGACGTGGTCATGTGGATGTTCTGCTCCTCGAAGTCGGCGCGGATCGCCTCCATGCTCGCGCGGTTGACGAAGATGAACTCGTCGAACTCGGGCGTCGCCCAGTGGTCGTCGTACGCCTCGTACCGGATCTCGGTGTCCGTGATCTCGGTGATCTCCAGCGGGCCGCTGCCGACGAGTTCGTCGACGTCGGCGTCCCAGTTGACCGGCGTGTCGACCTGGTCGGGCACGTCCTGCCAGATGTGCATCGGCAGGATGTTCATGAACGTCATCGCGCTGTTCAGGAACGCGACGTTCGGCTGGGCGAGGGTCACCCGGACCGTCCGGTCGGTCTGCATCGTGGCGTCCTCCACGTCGCTCAGGAAGGGGTCGTATTTCGGGAAGGAGTACTCCATCAGGAAGTTGAACGTGAACTCCAGGTCCTCCGCGGTCAGCGGCTCCCCGTCGTGGAACGTCATCCCCTCCCGCAGGGTCATGTCGATCGTCGTGTTGTCGATCTGCTCGTACTCCTCGACGGACCAGTTGATCGGGTCGCCGTCGAGCCCCACCCGGCTCGGCGTGTCGTACGCCAGCTTCAGCAGGTACTGGAGGTCGTTCGAGTCGGGGGCCAGCGGGTTCGGGATCGCGATCTCCTGCTGGGCACCCACGACCAGCGTGTCCGTGTCGCCGACCGGTTCGGCAGTGAGGACGGTCATCGTCCCCGTCGTCCGGGCACCGATGAACTCCGTGGGCTGGATGTCGAACTGCCCCGTGTTGATCGGCAGCGTCGCTTTTGGCCAGACGTAGGTGAGTTCGGGGAGGTCCTCCCGGAGGATCTCCTGCATCTGTCCGATGATCTCGGCGCGCTCGTCCGGGTCGTACGCCGCACGCTGCTGGTCGAACAGGTCGTCGTACTCCTCGTTCTCGTAGCCCGCGATGTTCACCGCGGAGTCGGAGGTGTACGTCGAGAGGAAGTAGTCCGGGTCGACGCGGTCCGGCGACGACCCCCACGGCGTGTGGCTCACGTTCTCCGGCTGGTTCGTGTACGCCTCGCCGACGAACGTGTTCCAGGTGGTCGTGTCGAGTTCGAAGTCGACGCCGATCTCGCTCCACTGGTTGGCCGTCTCCCGCGCCACGTCGACGAAGTTCGACAGTTCGCCGACCCGGATCTGCTGTGTGCCGACCTGTTCGCCGTCGACGTTGCCACCGCCCGAGTTACAGCCCGCCAGCATCGCCGCCGTCGCAACCGCGCCGCCTTTCAGCATCGTTCGCCGGTCTATCGTCTGTTCCTCCCTTCCGTACCGCGAGTTGGTGTCGTCTGTCATGGGTATTCGGTGTGTGACGTACTCACACGTACCGCTTCGTTCACAATCGATCGTAACACACTATATAATTTTCGGTGAGTATACAACTCGGTCATGTCAGTTCGGGGGTCCGGCCTCCGGAGTCGCGTATTCGGCCAGCGCGTCCGACAGCGCGTCGTCGACGGCGACGGCGTCCTCCTCGAACGGGAGTCGGACGGTTCGGTGGTCCAGCGCCACGCCGGCCACGTCACGCAGCGCGTCGGCGGTCACGGTCGACTCGCCGCGGAACGCCGCGAGCGCCCGGGCGGCCCTGCGGAGCGTCGTATCCCCACGGTGTCCGTCGACGCCGAGGCGAACGTTCGTCGCCGCGACGGCGCGGGCCAGCGGGTCCGGGAGCGAAACCTCGGAGAGACGGCCGCGGGCGTCGACGATCCGCCGGGTCAGCGCCTGCTGGTCGGCCGCGTACTCCGCGCGGAACGCCGCGGGGTCGGCGTCGAAGGCGGCGCGGCGCTCGCTGATCTCGACGCGCTCCTCGACGTCCTGAACGCCCGACACGTCGACGACCAGCCCGAACCGGTCGAGCAACTGGGGGCGTAGCGACCCCTCCTCCGGGTTCATCGTGCCCACCAGCACGAACTCCGCGGGGTGGCGGTGTGAGATCCCCTCACGCTCGACGACGTTCTCGCCCATCGCGGCGGCGTCGAGCAGCGAGTCCACGAGGTGGTCGTCCAGCAGGTTCACCTCGTCGACGTACAGCACGTTCCGGTTCGCCGCCGCCAGCACCCCCGGCTCGAACCGGGCCTCGCCCTCGCCGAGCGCGCGCTCGATGTCGAGCGTCCCCGTGAGGCGGTCCTCGGTGGCGTTCAGCGGCAGGTCGACCACGCGCATGGGACGCGTCTCCGTCGGGAGGTCGCCCTCCCCGTGGCGCTCGCGACAGTCCTCGCACATCCGGGCAGGGTCGTCGGGCGGACAGCCGTACGGACAGTCCGCGACGACGGTCCGGTCCGGGAGCACGTCGCCGAGCGCCCGGACGGCGGTGGATTTGGCGGTGCCGCGCTCGCCGCGGACCAGCACGCCGCCGATGCCGGGGTCGACCGCGTTCAGCAGGAGCGCCCGCTTCATCTCCGTCTGGTTCACGAGCGCCGTGAACGGGAACGCGGTCGATCCGTCGCCCGGTCGCTCGGTGTCGGTCATGGGTCGTGCCTCGAATGCTGTGTTTCGGTCATCGCTCGATGTAGTCGCCGTCGGGTAGTTCGATCAGCGGGACGTACTGCGCGCCCAGCGCGTCCGCGACCGTCCTGTTCCACTCGAACTCCTCGCGTTTCGCCGCCCGCGCCCGCTCGTCTGACCACAGCGAGTACGTCGAATCGTTCAGCCCGTGGCCCGTGTCGACGTACGCGGTCTCCACGTCCGCCGTCTCGAACGCGGCGGCGATCTCGAGGACCTCCCGCTCCGGGTCTGCTCCGTCGGTGTACGGGACGTTCGCCTTCCCGTCGCTGAACACGACGACGAGCGGGTACACGTCGGCGTCCCGGCGGCGCTCCCGCTCGACGAGTTCGTAGGCGGACGCGAGGCCGTGACACAGCGGCGTGTTACCGCCGACCCGGAGGTCCGACAGCTGCCGGCGCGCCCGGGTGACGTTCCGCGTCGGGTCAACGACGACCCGCGCATTCTGACCGCGAAACGCCACGACTGCGACGCGGTCGCGCGTCCGGTACGCGTCCTCGATCAGCGACAGCACGGCGCGTTTCGTCTCGCGCATCTGCGAGCCGTTCATCACGCTGCCGCTGGCGTCGACGACCAGCACGAGCAGCCCCTGTGCGGTCCGCTCGCGGAGCTTCCCCCGAACGTCGTCGGGCCGGATGTCGACGCCGTCGTCGGTCCCGCCGGAGCGCGTGCCCTGCCGCCGCGCCGCCGCCCGCAGCGTGGCGTCGACGGCCACGTCGTCGGGGTCGTCCCTGCGGCGTGCGCCGACGTACCGCCCGCTCCGCCCGCGTATTTTCGAGGGGATCCGACGGCCGTACTCCCCCCGGATGGTCCGGTCCTTCGACGGGTCGATGGCGGTGCGGTCGATCGGATAGGTCGAGTCCACGTTTGTTATCAGGTCGTTCCGGCCGCTGTCGACCGGAACGCGACCGTCGGCGTCCGCCTCGGCACTGTCGCCCGCGTCGGCGGGGTCGCCCGGGTCCACGTCCTCGGGCAACAGGACCGCCTCGCGGTCGTCCGCCGCCTCGTACGCCTCGGCGGGGCGGCGGTGGGCGAGCGCGAGGCCTCTGGCCTCGGCCACGTGGCAGTCCGCGACTTCGGTCTCTCCGTCCAGCGCCGCGGCGGCGACGGCGGTTCGCCGGACCGCGATGTCGCCGCGAAGCCCCGGGACGCGTCCCGCCACGGCGTGCTCGGAGATAGCCGCCGCAACGTCCGGCGGGACCGTCACGTCGTCGAGGCGGTCGCGGGCGTCGACGATCCGGCGGGTCAGCGCGCGCTGGTCCGCGGCGTACTCCGCGCGGAACGCGTCCGGGTCCTCGTCGAAGGCGGCGCGGCGCTCGCTGATCTCGACGCGCTCGTCGACGGCCTCGACGCTCGCGACGTCGACGACCAGTCCGAACCGGTCGAGCAGTTGCGGCCGGAGCGGCCCCTCCTCGGGGTTCATCGTCCCGACGAGGACGAACTCGGCGGGATGGCGATGTGAGACGCCCTCGCGCTCGACGACGTTCTCGCCCATCGCGGCGGCGTCCAGCAACGCGTCGACCAGATGGTCGTCCAGCAGGTTCACCTCGTCGACGTACAGCACGTTCCGGTTCGCCGCCGCGAGGATCCCGGGATCGAACCGCGTCTCACCGTCGGCCAGGGCGCGTTCGATGTCGAGCGTCCCGACGAGGCGGTCCGCGGTGGCGTCGAGCGGCAGGTCGACCACGCGCATCGGCCGCGTCTCGGTCGGCAGCGACTCCCCGTCGCGGCGTCGACACGAATCGCACATCCGGGCGGGATCGTCGGGCGGACAGCCGTACGGGCAGTCCGTGACTGCCTCCTGATCCGGAAGCACGTCCGCGAGGGCGCGGGCGGCGGTCGATTTGGCCGTGCCGCGCTCGCCCCGGATCAGCACGCCGCCGATACCGGGGTCGACCGCGTTCAGCACGAGCGCCCGCTTCATTTCGGTCTGGTTCACGAGCGCCGTAAACGGGAACGCGCCGGTCATCGCCGGGCCGTCACTGTGCCCCCGTCTCGGACTGCGGCGGTTCCTCCGTGCGGGTGTCGGACTCCATGCCCTCGTCCGACGGGGACGTGGTTCCGGCGAATTCGCCGTCGCCCTCGGTCACCTCGTGATGCAGGAAGCAGGCGACCTGACGGTCGGTCTCCGAGTCGTCGAGCGCGGGCACCGCCTCCGAGCACTCCGGCATCGCGTCGGGACACCGGGGGTGGAACTGGCAGCCCTGGATGTCGCGGTCGTCGTCGTCCTCCGGGATCGGCAGGAGGACGCGCTCGCGGTCCCCCGTGAGCGTCGGCAGGCTGGCGACCAGCGCCCGCGTGTAGGGATGTTTCGGATCCTCGACGATCTGGTCGGCGGTCCCCTGCTCGACGACCTTCCCGAGGTACATCACCGCGATGCGGTCCGCCACGAGCTTCACAACCGAGAGGTTGTGCGTGACGTAGAACATCGCGAACCCGTGTTCCTCCTGCAGCCGGTCGAGCAGCCGGAGGATGCCGGACTGCAGCGACACGTCGAGCATCGACAGCGGCTCGTCGGCCACGAGGAGGTCGGGGTCGAGCACGATGGCGCGGGCGATGCAGACGCGCTGGCGCTCGCCGCCCGAGAGCTGGTCCGGGAACAGCTCCATGTAGTCGTCGGCGGGGTTGAGTCCCACGTCGTTCAGCGTTTCCTCGACTTTCGACTGCAGTTCGTCGTGGGACAGATCACGGAAGTTCTTCAGCGGCTCCGCGACCGCCTGAAACACCGTTTTTCGCGGGTTAAGCGTCTCGTAGGGGTCCTGGAAGATGATCTGCGCGCGCTCCCGGAACGCCCGGAGCTCCTTGTTGGAGTAGTCGCAGATGTCCTCGCCGTCGAAGACGATCTCGCCCTCGGTGGGGTCCTCCAGCCGGAGCGTCGTCTCGATGAGCGTCGACTTCCCGGAGCCGCTCTCGCCGATCACGCCGAGTGTCTCGCCGCGGTCGATGGTGAGGTCGAGGTCGTCGACCGCCTCAACCTTGCTCTCCCGCCCCAGCAGCCGGGTGAAAAAGCCCGACTCCGCGGCGTAGTGCTTCTTCAGGCCGCGGATGTCGACGAGCGGCTCACCCGACATCGGTCCAGCTCACCTCCGTTGCCTCCGCCCGCATCTGGTCCGCCTCCCCGGACCGGTAGCACGCCGACTGGATCCCGGGGCGCTCCTCGCGGAACTCCGGATGGGTCGACTCGCACTCCTCGACCGCGAACGGGCACTTGTTGATGAACCGGCAGCCCTCGGGCGGGTTCAGCAGGTTCGGCGGCTGCATCTTCATCGCGATCATCTCCTCGGTGGAGTCGTGCAGGTCCGGCAGCGAGTTCTTCAGCCCGATCGTGTAGGGGTGGACCGGTTCGGCGAACAGCTCCTTGCTCGGCCCCTGCTCGGTGATCTTGCCCCCGTACATCTCGATGAGGTACTCCGATGTCTCCACGAGGTCGGCGATGTCGTGGGAGACGAACAGCGCCGAGACGCCGAACTCGTCCCGATACGTCTCGATGTCGTTCAGGATCTTGTCCCGGAGCAACACGTCCAGCCCTGTGGTCGGCTCGTCGGCGATGATCAGCTCCGGTTCGAGGATGAGTGCCATCGCCAGCAGGACCCGCTGGCGCATCCCGCCGGAGAGCTGGTGTGGATAGCTCTTGAGCCGGGACGTGCTGATCCCGACGAGTTCGAGCACCTCCTCGGCCCGTGCCACGCAGTCGGCTTTCGACATGTCCGACCGGTGGGCCTCGATGGTTTCGACGAGCTGGTTCTCGATCGTGTACACCGGGTCCAGACTCCCCATCGCGCTCTGTGGGATGTACGCGATCTGCTCCCACCGGATCTCGCGCATCCGCTCGTCGGAGAGCGAGGCGAGGTCCTCGCCGTCGAACCTGATCTCGCCGGAGTGGACGACGGCGTTGTCGTCCAGCCCGCCGATGATCGCCTTCGACAGCGTCGACTTGCCACAGCCGGACTCGCCCAGCACGCCGACGATGCTTTTCGACTCCACGTCGAACGACACGCCGTCGACCGCGTGGACCTGGCCGTCGCCGACCTCGTAGCGAACGTCCAGATCGCGGACGGAGAGCAGCGACATGCTATGTTTGCCAGGCGAACTGGGTGGGAGTGTTGATCTCCGCGCCGCGCCGGAAGGCACGCAGGAGGCCGTAGTTGTAACACCTGGCGGCCATCATGCTGGACATGAAGATGTCGCCGTCATTCAGCGCCTGCAGCGGCGACACCTCGCCGCGCATGATCCGGCGGAGCGACTCGACGTCGCCCTCGACGCGGGTGACCTCCTCGACGAGGTCGGGTGATTCGATGCGGCCGTACTCGCAGGAGATGCCGTCCGTCGACGCGTCCAGCACGAACGGGTCGGCGTCCGACAGGTCGAACTGGAACCTGCGGTCCGCGAGCTGCTGTTCGAGCGTCTCGATACCTTCGTCGTCGTCGGCCAGCGCTTCGAGGAAGCTGGCCACTTCGGTGGTGATGTCACTCATGGTCTCACTTCTGTTTGAGCAGTTTGTCCGGGTCGCCGTGTTTCGCCGCAACCTCTCGGATCGCCGGGTCGTCCAGGAAAGTGAGTTTCCCGTCCTTGACGACCGGCTCGCCGTCGATCTCGATCGTCGGGTCGAGGACGAACCCGTCGAGATGCAGTTCGTGCCCCCCGGTCTCCTCGAAGGGGTACATGCTGAAACAGCGCATGTTCCCGATCGCGATGTGGATGTTGCCGTACCGTCGCTCGGCCTCGTTCGGGATGGGCTTCTGGTCCAGCGGCGCGTCGCGGACCTTCGGGTGGAGGCCGAACATGAACTCCTCGCAGAACCCGACGTTCGGGATGCCCTCGACGATGTCGGCGAGTTCGTCGGCCGCCCGGCCGCCCTCGATGTTCGTGCAGTAGTTGTCCTCGAACGTCAGCTTGATCGGCTCGTCGCCGACGCCGACGCCGCTGAACGCGTCGTAGTAGACGACGCCGCTGGTCTCCTGTGGCGGGAGCACGCCGGCGATCGCCCCGGGGAACGTCGCGGGGTAGGTACCGGGCCGCTTCTCGTCGGCGGGGACCGTCCCGAAGTCGCCGCCCCAGTCCTCGGGGTTGTACGTCGCGGTCACGTCGGTGCCCTTCTCGCACGTGACGCGGATCTCGGAGCCGGCACGGGTGATGTCGAGCGCCTTCTTCTCGATCTCCAGGACGAGCTCGACGGGGTACTCCGCCGCCTCCTGCGCGAAGAATTCGGGGTCGTGCGGGTTGGCGACGCTGTACATCTCCAGCCCGTGTTCCATGATCGCCTTCTGTGTCCCGCGGTCATGGCTCGTGGCGAAGGTCAGCCGCAGCATCTTGTCGGCGGATTTGAGCGCCTCGTCGATGATCGGTCCGCCGCCCTGGGCCTGTATCTCGTTGAAGTCGATCCACGTCACGACGACGTTGGCCCCCTGTGACCGCGCCTCGGCGGCGACCTCGTTCACTACGTCCTCGTTGGCGTAGCTGTCGGCGACGACCACCACTTCCTCGCCCTCCGAGACCTCCGCCCAGTTGGCAACGTAGTTTCTAATCCCTAGTGCTCTGTCAGTCGCTCTCATGCGAACTGAAAGAGTAGAGTATCTGTATTAAACGTTTCCCATAGATGCCCCCGGCCGGAAGCCGCAGGAGGAAAGCGTCCTCAATCGGTTCGGTACCGTTCGATCGCGTCCGGGTCCACCGAGACGCCCATTCCGGGGTCGTCGGGGACGGCGACGGTCGGACCGTCGGGATCCCAGCGGTCCGGGTCCGAGAGCAGCGACCCGTCGGCGTCCGCGTTGAGCAGGCCGGTCGGGTACGCACGCGCCGGCGTCGCCAGCGCGAAGTGGGCCGCCGCGGCCGCCCCCACGCCCAGTTCGAGCATCCCGCCGACGTAGCAGGGAAGCCCGTGTGCAGCGGCGACCGCGGCGACGCGCCTCGCCCCGGTGATCCCGCCGGCCTTGGCGGGTTTGACGTTGATCGCGTCGACGGCGTCCGCGCCCGCCAGCGCCGCCACGTCCGCGGGCCCGTAACAGCCCTCGTCGGCCATGACCGACGGCTCGACCGCGGCGCGGACGCGGCGGAGTCCGGCCCGGTCGTCGGGCGGGACCGGCTGCTCGACGAAGACGATGCCGTCGGCGGCCGCGTTCAGGTCCCGGATCGCCCGGACCGCTTCGCCGGCGGTCCACGAACCGTTCGCGTCCACGCGAATGCGCGCGCCGGGACACGCCTCGCGGACCGCTTCGAGGCGTCGCCGGTCGGCATCGCGCTCGTCGGCCCCCACCTTCAGCTTGAACGCCGAAAAGCCGCGGTCGGCCGCGGCCGCCGCCTCCTCGTGGACCGTCTCGGGGGCTTTGATCCCGACCGTGTAGTGGAGCGGGAGCGAGCGGTCGGCCGCGGTCGGGCCACCGAGCAACTCGTACGTCGGTCGGCCCAGCTGTTTCCCGAGCGCGTCGTACAGCGCCGCGTCGACGCCGGCGAGCGCGAACGGCTGTGACGCGACGGTCCGGTCGAGTTCCTCGGTGATACGCGCGACGTGGGCGGGGTCGCGGCCCTCCACGAGGGGCGCGAACTCCGACTCGATCACCGACCGGACCGTCGCCTGGGTGCCGCTGTTCGGCCAGTCCGGGTGGGGCGCGACCTCGCCGTAGCCGACGACGCCGCCGTCGGTCTCGACGCGGACCAGCACGTGGTCGAACGAGTCCGATCCGGCGGTCGAGTCGGACGAACCGCCGGTCCGGAGCGCGGTCGCCTTCGGGACGCTCACGGGGATCGCGTCGAGGGAAGTAACCGCCATTGGGTGGCGGATTACTCGTGGTCGGCTTCCGAGAACGACTCCTCGTCGGTCTCGTGGTAGATGTCGCGCACGTTGTCGAAGTCGACGCCGACGCGGAAGTCCTTCGGATTCTCCACCTCGTCCGGAACGATCCCGGTGAGCTGTTCGACGCGCGGAACGCGGACGCGGGGGTACGAGCCGATGTGGATGTGCTCCTCGTCGCCGATCACCTCGACGCGGTTCTCCGCGCCGCCGGGCAGGTACACCACGTCGCCGGGGCCGGCCTCGATCGACTGCTCGTTGCCGTCGTTGTCCTTGTAGTACCAGACGCAGCGACCCTTGATCGTCGTCAGGATCTGGTACATCTCCGGCATGTGGGTGTGCAGCGGGAACACGTCGCCCGGCTGTCCGGTGGTCCAGGTGACGTACATGTCGTTCGTCAGCATCACCGAGTGGACCGTCTTCAGGTTGTCCCCGGCCCCCTCGACCAAGTCCGGGGCGTCCGGAGCGTGCACTTTGAACGCCTGTTGCTTCGGCAGGACGGAGTAGTCCTTGTCGGCCACTGGATTGTCGGCCATACAGGCCAGTTCGCGTACGATTACAAAAAACCAGGGGTCGCAACGAACCACGCGTTCCCCGCGCGAGCGAGTGTGCCGTTCGGTAATACCGACCAACGTTTATTATAATCCGGCACGATACGCGAGTATGGCACAGAAAGGCACGCGGGGAGGCGTCAAATCCGACGAGACGCTCCTGGAGATCGTCGAGGCGGTCCGGGAGCACAACGGGGCGACGGTCACCGAACTCGCCGAGGACCTCGACCTGGCCAAGAGCACGGTCCACAGCCACCTGACGACGCTCGCGGACCACGGGTTCATGCGACGGCGCGACGGCGAGTACATGATCGGGTACCGCTTTCACGACTACGGGATCTGGGCGCGGAACCAGAGCGACCTGTTTCAGGTCGCCAAGCCCCGGCTGAAGGAACTGGCCCGCGAGACCGGCCACAAGGTGTGGTGTATCGTCGAACGACAGGGGAAGGCGGTGTACCTGTACGGTGCCGAGGGGAAATCCACGATCAAGACGTACGCACGCGAGGGCGCGACCACGGAACTGCATTATCTGGCGGCCGGCAAGGCGATCCTCGCCCACCTGCCCGAGGACGAACGGCAGGCGATCGTCGGTGACGACCCGCTCCCGGCGAAGACGGAGAACACGACCACCGACCCCGACGAACTGCTCGCCGAACTCGACACGGTGCGCGAGCAGGGCGTCGCGTACAACATCGGCGAGGCGATGGAGGGGCTCAACGCGATCGGGACGCCGATCAAACGCGTCGGCGACGGCGTGTACGGCGCGATCAGCCTCTCCGGCGCGGCGAACCGGCTCACCCGGAGCCAGCTGGAGGACGAGTACGCGGAACGGCTCCTCGGGATCGCAAACGAGATCGAGATCAACATCCGGCATCTCTGATCCTCGTTCGCCCTCACCGAACGAACGTTCGATCGATCCAGAAACGGCGGGAATTCGCCGTTTGAGACTGTTTCCGGCGTTCGACGTTAGCTAACTGACGTGTGGCGCTCGATTCAGTCCTCGATACTGCCTGATGTGCGACGAAACGCCGGGATGGGCTCGAAACGTTGTTCGGTCTCAACGAACGATCGTCCGGCATTTGTGTAGTTTTGTTGGTGTTTTCCCGGATGGAGGCGCGGCGCTCTTGATCGGCGTGGGCTGCCGGTGTATTAACACAGGCTTAGGGTGTGTTAGTTAGGGTGTGTAACCGGCGGCGAACCGCGTATTCGATATCGTATACGCAAGACTGCGGCAGGTCGAACGCGGAGACTCCCCCGAGAGGGGCCGGCGGGTGAACGCTCACCGGTTCGACGCCCGCTGTCGTGGAGTGGTCCGGAACTCAAGCCGGGAACTGGACGTATACGTGAATCGTATACAGCAGCGTCGGTGGAGGTGGCCTCGGTGTCAGAGTACGGGAGAATCCGGGTCCGGGGGACGCGTCGGCGACGTGCCGACCGGTTCAGGGGCTTTCGTCGGTGTGGAGTTCGAGGTTGGAGAGCGGTCGGCCGATACACGTCAGAACGTACCCCTCCTCCTTCTCGCTCTCGGAGAGGAACATGCCCTCGGTCTGCTCGACCTCCGAGTCGTTCTCCCGCATCGCACAGCAGACCCCGCAAACGCCCATCCGACACTGGTACGGGAGGTCGATCCCCACCTCCTCGGCCGCTTCGAGGATCGACTTGTCCGCGGGGACCTCGATGGTTTCGTCGCGGTCGACGAGTTCCACGGTGTACGTCTCGACCATGGCGTTTACCGGCTCCCCGCGGACTTTTCGTACACGTGTTCGACCGGCTCGAAGCCGAGGTCGTCGTACAGCGCCGCGGCCTCCTCGTCGCCGTCGATCACGTCGATCCGGTAGAAGTCGACCTCGTGGGGTGGCCCGGAGAACCAGTCGTCGGCCTTCTCCAGCAAGGCCCGGCCGACGCCCTCGCCGCGGTGGGACTCGCGGACGTAGTGGCCGTTGATGTACCCGTGGTCCTCCAGCCGGAAGATCGGGTGGTCACCCATCACGCGGGCTTCCAGCACCCCGACGAGGTCGCCGGTCCCCTCCTCCTCGGCGACCACGACCGTTCCGTACTTGGAGTCGACGAGCTGGTTCTCGAAGTAGCTGAGCCAGCGCGAATCCGCCTCGTCCTTGTGCTGATACCGGTCGTCGTACTCCGAGAGGTGGTCCGTGAACCCGTGCCAGAGTTCGATCAGGTCCTCGCCGTCCTCGCTTGTCGCGTGTCGAACCTCGTACGCCATACCACACCGGTTGCGCCCGATTACCAAAAAAGGTCGTGTCGGGGTCCGTTCGTCGTCCCGACAGCGAGTTCGGGGGTGTGACCGCCCAACGATACGCGGATCGTATACAGAAAACAATTATAATGCTGGCCCCACAAGCCAGTACTGTCCGACCAATGCCTACCGAGAAACAGCTGAAAAAACAGCTCCAGAACGGGAAGATGATCGAGTCCGAGGAGGAGATGACCGAGGGGTACAAGGAGGCCCTCAAGACCATCCTGCTCGTCTCGGGCGACACGGAACTGATGAGCGCGCCCGCCTACTACGACCAGTCGCTGAACGCGCCCTCGATCGACGCGCGGGCGTCCTGCGTCAGCGTCATCCAGGACGAACTGGGCCACGGGCACATCGCCTACCGCCTCCTGGAGGACCTGGGCGAGGACCGCGAGGAGCTCGTCTACGAGCGCGAGCCCCACGAGTTCCGCAACACGTACGGGTTCGACCAGCACATCGAGAACTTCGCCGAACTCGTGACCGCCCACGGCATCTTCGACCGCGCGGGGATGGTCCTGCTCGGCGACATCTACGAGAACACGTCGTACGCGCCGTGGAAGCGCGCGCTGACGAAAGTCGAGAAGGAAGAGCAGTTCCACCTCCG
Source organism: Halostella salina (assembly GCF_003675855.1). Taxonomy (NCBI): domain Archaea; kingdom Methanobacteriati; phylum Methanobacteriota; class Halobacteria; order Halobacteriales; family Natronoarchaeaceae; genus Halostella; species Halostella salina. The sequence goes on from NZ_RCIH01000008.1 coordinate 210,239, forward strand.
CCACGGCGAGACGTGGATGCGCCGGCTGGCGAACAAGAGCGACAAGACCCACGCGAAGCTCCAGGACGCGGTCGACTGGATGTTCCCCATCGGTGTCGAGTGGTTCGGGATGGAGGACGACAAGAAGCGCAACACCGAGCAGCTCGACTACCGCATCAAGGGCAAGTCCAACGACGAACTCCGGCAGGACTGGCTCTCGCGGACGCTGCCGCTGATGGACGAACTCGATCTGGACGTGCCCGCCCACTACGACGAGGCGGCCGACGAGTACGTTCTGGAGTACGACCTCCCGATCGCCTTCGACCAGGAGAACAAGGACTGGCGCTTCGAGGAGTCGATCAGCTGGTCCGACGTGATGGACCGCTGGCGCGCCCGCGGCCCGGCCAACGAGAAGTACGTCAACATGATCCAGTCCGGCAAAGTGGACGTGCAGGTGTAACAATGTCGACGAGTCAGCGTATCGACGGCGCGTCCGGGCCGCCCCGCACGAGCGAGTTCATCGAGGGCCGCCGGGCCGACGCGTCGCCGTTCGAGGACGAACTGTGGGACGCGCTCGACGGGATCCCGGACCCGCACATCCCGGTGAGCCTCGTCGAGATGGCGATGATCTACGACGTGACCGAATCGGACGGCCACGTCGAGGTCGAGATGTCGTTCCCCTGCATGGGCTGTCCCGCCTACGACATGATCAAAAACGACGTGCGGAGCTGTCTGCGCGTCATCGACGGCGTCGACAGCGTCGACGTGGAGGTCGTCTGGGACCCCGTCTGGTCGAAGGACATGCTCACCGACTCGGTCCGCGAGAAGATGCGCGAATCGGGGATCGGCCTATGACCGGCGACACGAAGTACGAGGTGTTCGCCCGGAAGAGCGAGGGCGACGACACCCTCCACATCGGCAACGTGAGCGCCAAGAGCGACCGGCTCGCGAAGATGTACGCACACAACACGTTCGACGAGGAGGACTGGAACTACCTTGCCGTCGTCAGGCAGGAGGACCTGCTCGAAGTGCAACCGCAGGCCATGCGCCACGGGGTGAGCGCCGATGAGTGACTGGCCCGACGAGGCGGTCGACTACGTGCAGGCGGTCGCCGACACGAAGCTCGTGCTTGGCCACCGGTGTGCCCAGTGGAGCCTCGCCGGTCCCTCGCTGGAGGACGACATCGGTGGCTCCAGCGCCGCACAGGAGGAAGTCGGCCACGTCCGCCAGCTGTTCCGGAAGCTGGAGGGGCAGGGTCGAGACGGCGACTGGCTCCGCGGCGAGCGCGACCCCGAGGAGTTCAGCAACGCCGCCTGCCTCGACGCGATCGACGGCGAGTGGCCCGACTTCGTGGCGACCATCGCACCCGCGGACCGCGCGGCGTGGTACATGCTCGACGCGGTCGACCGCGACGACATGGACGGGATGATCACCAAGATCGGCGAGGACGAGTACTTCCACCTGGAGTACCACGACGCCCGACTGGAGACGCTGGCGGCCGAACAGCCCGACGGGCTGCAGGCGACGCTGGAGGAGACGATCCCGGCGGCGCTCGCGCTCATCGGTCCCGCGTCGTACGACGACGAGTCGGACCCGCTGGTCGACGCCGGCTTCACGAGCGTCCCCGTCGCGTCGATCCGGGAGCGGTTCGCGGACCACTACCGCGACCTGTTCGCCGACACGGACGTGTCGCTCTCCGGGGTCGACTGGTCGACGCCCGACGCCGACGAGTGGGACGAGACCCGCCGCCGGATCGGGTCGGGCGGGATCGGCGAGGAGGACCTCATCCAGATCCGCGGCGAGCGAAACGCCATGTTCGCGACCGAGTGACGATGGCCGACTCCGAGGACCCCGAGGTCGAATGCCCGCACTGCGGCTCGGACGACGTGGAGCGCGAGTCGCAGTTCGGCAGCGAGATCTCGAAGGCGCAGTACTACTGCAACGGCTGCAACACCGTCTTCGAGCGGATCAAGTACGACGGGAAACAGCCCGAGTAGCCGCAGCGCGGAGCGTAGATCCCGTCGAGAGCCGCTGTAGCTGGCGGACAGCCGTAGGTATCACGAATAATCGTGATGAGAACTTACTTATACTGGGCCGTCAATTGACTCCGTGTATGCAATCGTTCAGCGAGCTGGACCTGGAGTATTTCCAGACGGATCTGGAGGACCACGTCGGAACCATCCGCCTCGACCGCCCGCCGGCCAACGCCCACAACATCGACGTGTTGCTGGAGCTACAGCGCGCCGTCGAGACGGTTCGGTTCGACGAGAGCGTGCGCGCCGCGCTGTTCGGCAGCGCCAACGAGAAGTTCTTCTCGACGGGCTTCGACATCAAGGCCCTCCAGAACGAGTCCGGGAAACAGGTCGGCTACGCGAGCCAGACGAGCAAGGAGATCATCATGAAGATGCGGACGACCGACACCATCTTCATCGCGATGGTGAACGGGCACTGCATGGGCGGGGGGCTCGAACTCGCGCTCGCCTGTGACTTCCGCTACGCCGGCAACGACGACGACTACAACGTCGGCATGCCCGAGATCCACCTCGGCCTGATCGCCGGCGAGGCCGGGACGCAGCTGCTCCCGCGCTACATCGACCGGTCGACCGCACTCAAGATGATGATCACCGGCGAGACGATCACGCCCGAGGAGGCCGAGGAGCGGGGCATCTTCGACGAGGTCCATCCGCCGGACGAGGTCGAGGACGCGGCCCGCGACTTCGCCGAGCAGATCGCCCACAAGTCCCACATGGCCGTGGGTCACAACAAGCTGGCCGTCAACGAGGGCCTGGAGATGCCGCTGTGGGACGCGCTCTCCCACGAGCGCGAACTGCAGAACCGCCTGCTCGGCTCCGACGTGGCCAAGGAGGGCGTCGACGCGTTCCTCGGCGATCACGACCCCGACTTCCTCGGCGTCGAACTCGGCGACAAGGAGCCGGGCGCGCCCGACGAGGAGTAGCCTTACAGCCCGAGCGCCTCGCTCGCGGCCGTCGTCTTCTGTATCTCCGTCGTTCCGCCGATGATGCTCAGTATCTTCGCGTCCCGGTAGTAGCGCTCCAGCGGCAGGTCCGTGCGGTACCCCTTCCCGCCGTGGACCTGCATCGCGTTGCGCGTGACGAACTCGGCGGCGTCGCTGGCGACGTACTTGGCCTTGCTCGACTTGCGCGTGCTCCCATCGCCGTCCGCGATGGCCTTCGCGGAGTCGTACACGAGGTGGCGGGCGCTGTCGAGGCGCGCGTCCATGTCCGCGACGAGCACCTGTACGGCCTGGTACTCGCCGACGGCCTGTCCGCCCTGCTCGCGGTCGCCGGCGTAGTCGACCGCCTCGTCGAACGCCGCCCGGGCGATGCCGACCCCGATCGCGCCGAGGCCGGTGCGAGCCATGTCGATGGTGCCCATCGCGATCCGGAACCCCTGGCCGACCTCGCCCAGGAGCGCGTCGTCCCCGACACGCACCCCGTCGAGCGTCGAGTCGCCGGTGACGTGGCCGCGCATCCCCATGTACTCCTTGCGGTCGAAGCTGAAGCCCTCGGCGTCGTCGGTCCCGGGCGCGAGGAAGACGCTGACGCCGTGGCCCCCCTCGGGCGCGGGGCGCTTGCGGGCGACGACGAGGTGGAGGTCCGCGACGCCGGCGTTCGTCCCGAACGACTTCTCCCCGGAGAGGAGGTAGCCGTCGTCATCGGCCTCTGCGACCGTCGCCAGCTCCGTCGGGGAGCTGCCCGCGTCCGGCTCCGTCAGGAGCATCGCACCGACCGTCTCGCCGCGCGCCATCGGTTCGAGGTAGCGCTCCTTCTGGGCCTCGGTGCCGTACGTGGCGACCGGGAGCGCCGCGAACGTCTGCCCCTGGATCGTCTCGGCGACCGCACCCGAGGCCTGCGCGATCCGTTCCACGGCGAGGCAGTACGAGAGGAAATCCGACCCCTCGCCGCCGTACGCCTCGGGCAGGAGGATCCCGAGGAGGCCGCGCTCGCCGGCTTCCTCGACCACCTCCCGGGGGAACTCGTCGGTGCGTTCGATGCGCTCGGCTTCGGGTTCGACGACCTCCTCGGCGAACGCCGCGGCCCGGTCGCGGACCTCGCGGTGTTCGTCGCTGAGGGCGCTTTCGATGAGACTCATGCAGGCGTACACGCGTGGGGCGCTCCCATAAAAGTTCGCGGCGGAAAACGGTGGAACCGACGCACTCGCCGTCCCGCGTCGCTACTCCAGGTTGATGTTGACGTTTTTCGTCTGGGTGTACTCGTGGAGCGCCTCGGTGCCCTGCTCGCGGCCGAGGCCGCTCTCCTTGAAGCCGCCGAAGGGCGTCTGGGGCTGGGTCACCGGGTACTCGTTGACCGTCACCATGCCGTAGTCGAGGCGGTCGGCGACGGTGTGGGCGGTGGTCAGGTCCGAGGTCCAGATCCCCGCCATCAGCCCGTACGGCGAGTCGTTCGCGATCTCAATGGCCTCCTCCTGGTCCTCGAAGCTGATCACCGACAGCACCGGCCCGAAGATCTCCTCGCGGGCGATGGTCATGTCGTTGGTCACGTCGGTGAAGACGGTCGGCTCGACGAAGTAGCCCTCGTCCTTGTCGTCGGGGACGCCGCCGCCGCAGGCGACTGTCGCGCCCTCCTCCTTGCCGGTCTCGATGTAGTCGAGCACCTCCTGCTGCTGGCTCTCGCTGACGGTCGGTCCCATCCGGCCGTCGTCGTCGATGCCGCTGCCGAGCGGCGTCGACTCGGCCTGCTCGACGACGCGTTCGACGACCTCGTCGTGGACCGACTCGTGGACGACGAGCCGGGAGCCGGCCCAGCACATCTGGCCGGCGTTCATGAAGATGCCGTAGTGACAGCCCATCGCGGCGTCGTCGAGGTCCGCGTCCGGGAACACGACGTTCGGGCCCTTCCCGCCGAGTTCGAGCGTGACGCCGGTGACGTTCTGCGACGCGCGCTCCATCACGCCCTTGCCGACGCCGGTGCTGCCGGTGAAGGCGACGTGTTCCACGTCGGGATGCTGGGCGAGGTGGTTCCCCGCGACGCTCCCGCGGCCGGGGACGACGTTGAGCACGCCGTCGGGGAAGCCGGCCTCCTCGGCGGCGACAGCGTAGTACAGCGCCGACAGCGGCGTCGTGCTGGACGGCTTCAGGACGGCGCTGTTCCCGCAGGCCAGCGCCGGCGCGAGGCTCCGGCCGGCGAGCTGGAACGGGTAGTTCCACGGGATGATGTGCCCCGTGACGCCGACCGGCTCGCGGACGGTGTAGTTCAGGCGGTCGCCGGGGACGGGGACCTGGTCGCCCTGGACCTTGTCGGTCCAGCCGGCGTAGTAGCGGAACGTGTCGATCACCATGTCCACGTCGATGGACGCCTCGAACGGCGTCTTTCCGTTGTCGTACGATTCGACCTCGATGATCTCGTCCTTTCGCTCCTCGATGGCGTCGGCGAAGGCGTGGAGGTGCTGGCCACGCTCCCGCGGGTCGAGCGACCGCCACTCGCTACCGCGCGCGACGGCGTCCTCGGCCGCGGCAACCGCACTGTCCACGTCGGCCTCGGCGGCCTCCGCGACTTCGGCGTACGGCTCCTCGGTCGCCGGGTCCTCGGTGACGAACGTCTCCCCGCTGTCGGCGGTGGTCCACTCGCCGCCAATATACAGCTCTGTGGGGCCGGTGTAGCTCATGCGGGCGAATGCTCGTGCGCGGAGGACAAAAGTGTAGGGGGCATCGGCTCGTCCCGGCGGCCCGACCACCTGTACACTTTTGGTTCAGGCATGGGTAGACGGACCCATGCGAGACGCGTATGTAGTCGGGGCGGGGCAGTCGGCGTTCGGCTCGTTCCCCGAGGAGACGTACCTCACGCTGTTCGACGACGCGTTCGACGCGGCGATCGACAGCGTCGACGGCGACCTCCCGCCCGACTCGATAGACGAAGCGTACCTCGGCACGCTGGGCGTCGGCGGCCGGCAGATCGGGCTCTCCGGGCCGGCGGTGACCGAACACCTCGGTCTCCACGGCGTCCCGACGACCCGGGTCGAGAACGCCTGCGCCGCGAGCGGCTACGCGTTCCGGCAGGCCGTCACCGCGGTCAGGTCCGGCATGGTCGACGTGGCGCTCGCCGGCGGCTACGAGGTGATGACCGACGCGAGTTCCGACCACACGCGCTGGTGGCTCGGCGTCAGCGGGGAGACGGAGTGGGAGCGCACCAGCGGCGCGACGTTCGCCGGCGTGTACGCCCAGATGGCAAGCGCCCACATGGACGAGTACGACACGACCGTTGAGGACCTGAGCCGCGTCGCCGTGAAGAACCACGGCAACGGCGCGCAGAACCCGAAGGCCCATCTCGGCTTCGAGTGCTCGCTCGACGACGCCGTCTCCGCGCCGGCGGTCGCGGACCCGCTCAACCTCTATCACTGCTGTCCGACCACCGACGGCGCGAGCGCCGTCCTCGTCGCCAGCGAGGACGTTGCGCGGGAGACCAGCGACGAGGCGATCCGCGTCGCGGGCGCTGGCGCGTCGAGCGGCCGGGTCGGCCTGTTCCAGCGCGACACGCTGACGAGCATCCCCGCCAGCGTCCGCGCCGGCGAGGCCGCATACGAGGAGGCCGGGATCGGCCCGGACGACCTCGATTTCGCGGAAGTCCACGACTGCTTCGCCATCGCCGAACTGCTCGCCTACGAGGATCTGGGCTTCTGCGAGCGTGGCGAGGCCGGACGGCTCCTCCAAGAGGGCGTCACCGACCCCGACGGCGACCTCCCGACGAACACCAGCGGCGGGCTGAAGTCGAAGGGCCACCCCATCGGCGCGACCGGAACGGGCCAGATCGTCGAGGCGTTCAAGCAACTGCGCGGCGACGCGTACGTTCAGGTCGACGACCCGACGTACGGGCTGGCCCACAACGTCGGCGGGAGCGGCGGCGGCGTCACCGTTCACGTCCTCGAACGGGAGGCGGGAGCATGAGAGGGATCGCCGCCGCCGGGGCGTACGTCCCCCGGTTCCGGCTCTCGGCCGACGAACTCGCCGACGCGTGGGGCACCAGCCACGCGAGCGGCGTCGAACGGAAGGCTGTCCCCTCGGCCGACGAGGACGCGCTGACGATGGCCGTTGCGGCGGCCGAGCGCGCGCTGGACGCCGCAGCCCTCGACCGCGTGGAGCTGACGCTCGCTGCCGCGGCCACGACCACGCCGCCGCTTGAGGAGGGCGAACTGGTGCCGCGGCTCGTTCGGGCGCTGGACCTGCCCGCGTCCGCGGCGACGGCGACCGAGACCGGCCACACCGCGGCGGGCGCGGCGGCGCTCTCGCGGGCGCTGGACGCCGACGGCCCGGCGCTCGTCGTCGCGGCGGACTGTCCCGAGGGCGATCCGGCCGAGGCCGACCACCCGTTCGGTGCCGGCGCGGCGGCGTTCGTCGTCGCGGACGACGCCGCGGCCCCCGTCGCCGACGCCGCCTGGCACACCGACGAGACGCCCGGCGTCCGCTTCCGGGAGCGGGGCGACGGCGACGTGCAGGGGTTGGACATCACGACGTACCAGCGCGACGCCGTCCGCGGGGCGGTCACCGAAGCCGTCTCGGCGCTCGACGTCGATCCCGACGGCGCGGACGCCGCGGCGGTCCACCAGCCCGACGGCCGGTTCCCGTACCGGGCGACCGGCGACCTCCCGCTCTCGAACGAGGCCGTCGCGGCGGGCACCGTCGTCGACCGCGTCGGCGACGCCGGCGCGGCGACCGTCCCGCTCGGCCTGCTCGCGGCGCTCGACGGCGCGGGGGACGGCGACCTGACGCTCGCGGTTCCCTACGGCGGCGGCACCGCGGCCGCGTTCGCCGTCGAAGGCAGCCTGTCGGTCGCCGGGATCGACGACCTCGACGGCGGCACCGAGATCGACTACGCCACCTACCTCCGCGAGCGCGGCTACGTCGTCTCGGGTGAGGTGTCCGGCGGTGGCGCACACGTCAGCCTGCCGAACTGGCGGCGGTCGCTCGACCAGCGTTACCGGCTCGTCGCCGGGAAGTGCCCGGAGTGTGGCGGGGTCACGTTCCCGCCGGAAGGGGCCTGTCAGTCGTGTCACGCCCGGGTCGAGTTCGAGGCGTTCGAAGCGCCGCGGACGGGGACGATCCGCGCGCTGACGGTGATCGGCCAGGGCGGCGCGCCGCCGGAGTTCGCGGAACTGCAGCAGCGGGACGGCGCGTACGCCGTCGCCGTGGTCGCGCTGGAAGGTGAAGACGGTACCGCCACGCTCCCGGCGCAGATCACCGACGCCGACCCCGAGTCGGTGGCGGTGGGCGACGAAGTGCGCGCGACGGTGCGCCGGATCTACGAGCAGGAGGGCGTGCCGCGCTACGGCGTCAAGTTCGAGCCGACCGAGTGATCTCCGGGGACCGCCCGGTATTCGACCGGGTTCTCGCCCGATCGCTCGACCGCGCCGGCGGCGTCCAGTCGGCGGAGGTGGGCCGACGCCTCGCCCGCGCCGAACTTCGCGTGGATGCCGTTCATCTCGCCGAACAGGTCGCGGGCGACGGCCCACGGCGTCACACCGCCCTCCTCGGGGAGCGCGTCGAGGACGCGCCGGGCGCGCTCGCAGTGGTGTTCGCGGACAGCGGCCGCTTCCTCGGCCACGTCCATCGTCGTCCCGTGGCCCGGTTCGCCGCGGTCGAACTCGGCCGCGACCCGGTCGACCGAATCGAGGTAGTCCGCGAGCGGGTCGTCGGTCCGCGTGTCGCTGCCGCCGACGTTCGGCGTGTACGTGGGGAGCAGCAGGTCGCCGAGCAGGAGCCGGCCGTCGTACACGTACGACGCGTGGCCGGCCGTGTGGCCCGGCGTGTGGACCAGTTCGACCCCGGCGACCGACTCGCCGTCCGAGAGCGCGCGGACGTCGTAGGTGTCGGGAACCGGCGACGGCCGGTCGGATGCGACCAGCCGGTCACGCACGTCCTCCGGGACGCCCCACCGGCAGAGGGCGGCTGCGTCGCGTTCGAGCCGTCGATCGCGCTCGGCCGCGTAGTCGCCGACCAGCGGCGCGTCGGCGGCGTGCATCGCGACCGACGCGTCCGCCGCCTCCGCGAGCCGCGTCGCGAGGCCGGCGTGGTCCGCGTGCCAGTGCGTGACGAGGACGTGCTCCACGTCGCCGAGCGCGAGGCCGGCGTCGTCGATGCCGCCGCGGAGTGCGTCCCACGCGTCCTCGCCCGGCGGTCCGGGGTCGACGACGACGCCCGCGTCGGGCAGGACGTACGCGCTGTTGACGCCCTCCGGCGTGCCAGCGCCGACGGGGACGCGGCGGACGGCGGTCATTCGTCGTCCTCCTTCAGCAGCGCCCAGCGGTCCAGCGCCGACTCGCGGACGTTCTCCGGGAACGACGACTCGAAGGTGACCCGCGGCGCGATGTAGTCCTCGTCCCAGCGCGGGTCCCAGATGGCGCTGATGTACAGCCGTGACCCGGTCTCGCCGTCGCGTCGGTAGACCGGGGCGGTCGCCGCCGGCGCGTTCGGGTCGCTGAATATCCAGTCGTTGCCGGGGTGGGCCTTCACCCACATGTCGTCCAGCGCGCGGGCCAGGTCGGTCGGTCTGGCGTACTCGTCCAGCACGAGCACCTTGTCGAAGTACTCCGAGAACGAGAACAGCGCGTTGGCGAGCTGCCAGTCGAAGCCCGCGTACAGGATCTCGCTGGAGACGAGACAGATCCCGAGCCGGCTCTCAACGGGGAGCTGGACCCACGAGACGGGGGAGACGCCCCAGTAGCTGTTGACCCGGCGGTACAGCGTCGCCGCCTCGACCAGACTGGCGAGATGCACGTCGTCGGCCAGCGGCGCGCCCAGCGGCACGAAGGGAACGGTCGGGTCCTCGCGGAGGCGGATCCGGTCGGCGTCGACCGCAACGGTCGCCGTCTCGGTGGGGCGCTCCCACGTCGCTTCAGGTCCGACGACCGCGTCGTCGGTCGGCCGGGCGACGCCGTCGATCCGGACCTCCGCGCCGGCCGGGACCACGCGACCGTCGGCCCGCGCCAGGGGCACGTCCGCCAGCCCCGCCGCGCGTTCCGGGACCCCCGGCGCGGTGCGGTCCTGCGTCCACCCCTGGAGCGCGGCGATGAGCGTCGCCGCCGAGACGCCGAGCGAGATGCTCGCTGCGCGCTCCCCGTCGCACCAGTCCAGGAACGGCCGCGGGACGGTGACCCGGAGCAGGGACCCGCGATGGACCGTCCCCCGGACCGGTGCCCACGAGGTCGTCCCGTCGCGCTCGACCGCGATGACGCCCTGCGTGATCGACTGTCGCCCCTCGCCGTCGACGGTCGGCAGGCCAAGCGCGTACAGGTCGTCGCCCGCGTCCGTCTCGGCGGCCGGGTCGACGAACACCGCCTCGTCGAGGGGCGTCGTCTCCCACGTCGAGAGCGTTTCCAGCAGGTCGACGTAGCTCGCCGACCGCTCCATGCCGAGGCCGGCGGCGATCCGCCGCCACGGGCGGTTGCTCCGGCTCGATAGCTGGTCCGGGCCGGCGTACACCCCGCTGGCGAAGGCGACCGTTCCGGAGGTCTCCTCGAACCGGAGCGCCGCGCAGTTGGTCCGGAGCGCCTCGCTCGCGACGACCGCCGCCTCCGTGTCCCAGTGGACGCGCTCGTCGATGGCGACCAGGTCGTCGGCCGCCCGCAACCCGTCGAGGTGTTCGGCGAAGGTGGTCACGGCTCGGCCCCCGCGTCGAACTCGGTCGGCCGGTCGGGGGTGGCCCCCGCTTCCGTGAGCAGCGTCCGCGCCCAGTACCGCGTCTCGGCGTCGGCGGCGTCGGTCGCGGTGTCGACGGCTGCCTCGTCCTCACGGGTCGCGTCGATGTACGCCTTGGCCGTCTTTGCTTTCGACGTGCCGGTCTGGGCGTCGCCCTTCTCGCTGGGCGTCTGGTAGATGTTCAGCGGCACCTTCGGCATCGACTCGACGCCGAACTGGTGGAAGTCCTCGTCGGGGTCGGCGTGCAGCGCGAGCGCCTCCAGCACGGCGCGCTGGTCCAGCGGGTCCACGTCCGCGTCGACGAACACGAAGAAGTCGACGTGGAGCATCCCCCACGTCGTGAAGATGAAGTTCGCCAGTTCGTGGAGGTCGCCCGGCGCGGTCGAATCCGTCGAGACGACGTACACCGTCCGGGGCGTCGACTGCCACGGCACGCAGCGGTCCACGTCGAACCCGCCGGCCCGGAGCCCGAGCGTCGCGTCCGGGCCGACACAGCCGATCTCCATCGAACTCGTCGAGTTCTCGGTGTAGCCGACGCCGGTGCCCTCGACGCAGAAGGGGATGATCGGGCGCTCGCGGTGGGTGATCGCCGTCACCTGGAGCGCCGGCATCGAGCGGCGGGGGCCGTGCATGTACCCGAAGTAGTCGCCGAAGGGCCCCTCGTCGCGGCGCACGTTCGGGACGATCTCGCCCTCGATCACGAGTTCGGCGCTGGCCGGCACCCGGAGGTCGTTCGTCTCGCAGGGGACGAGTTCGACCGGACTCCCCTTCAGCCCGCCGGCGAACTCGACCTCGCTGCGGCCCGTTGGGATCCACATCACGGAGCTGTACTGCACCGCCGGTTCGGCACCGACGACGATCGCGACCGGCATCGGCTCGTCGCGGCGCTCGTACTTGTAGTAGTAGAGGTTCGGCGTCTGCTCGCCGGCGAGCAGGAGGACGCTCGCCGTCTCGCTGTCGTGTATCATCGCGCGGTGGTAGGAGTAGTCCACCCAGTCCGAGTCCAGGTCCGGCGTGACGAGCGTGTGCAGGTTGGAGTAGCGGCCGCCGTCGCCGGCGTGGATGTACGGCCACGGGTAGTCCAGCAGGTTCACGTCGTCGCCGGTGTCGATAACCTCCTTGCACGGGGCGTCCGACCGGGAGACGGTCGTCGGGTCGCGCTGGTCCTGCAGTCGTTCGATCGTCTCGTCGTAGAACTCGCGACGCGCGGTGTCCGGGGGGACGTCCATCCCGAGCGCGATCCGGTCCCACGGCCGGCGCTGGGAGCCGCGGTACGGGTCCCCGACGAGCCGCGCCCCCTCCACCGACTCGAACAGCGGGATCCGGTCGTCCTCCTCGTTTGCCAGCATCGTGATCGCGCTCGCCTCCAGGTTCCACGAGACGGGGTCGGCCACCCGGACAAGTTCGTCGCGTGCCTCGAGCCGCTGGAGGTACTCGCGGAAGCTGTCGACCGTCATCCGCCGTCGCTCCCGCCGGTCAGCTCGCGCTGCTCGCGTTTCACCTTCAGGTCGACGTACTCGTTGACCAGGTCGGGGTGGCGCTCCGAGAGGTGTTCGTACAGGATCTTCCGGCTGGCCTCCGAGACGGAGCCGTACTCGTCGGTCTCGACGAGGTACCGCAGCAGCGTCTTCACCTCCTCCGACCGCGTGTTGATGACGTTCGGGTCGTCCGCCGTCTCGTCCATCACCCGTTCGAGCGTCCCCCTGTCGACGCTCTCGGCGTCGATGTCCGTCTCCAGCACCTCGATGTACCACTGCTCCTCCGTGTTCTCGTGTGGCCCCTTGACGACCGTCAGCGGGTCGGGGTCGGCGAGTTCGTCGGGGTCCCGGCTGACCCGTGCGCGGGTGCTGAAGATCTCCTTGGTCTCCGTGTCGGTCACCTGGATACTGATCTCGTCGCGCTCGGGGTCGGGTGGGAGGTTGGTTTCGGACGTGACGTATTCGTCGGACATACCCAGTGGTATGTGTTTCCATGTTACCCGGATAAAGTCTTGTCGTGTATGGCCGAGGAGAGCCCGTGCGACCGTCGGGGACGCAGTCCGCCCGCGCCGTCAGGGTCGGACCGCAGCGTCTGTGCTCACCACATCCCACTCGGCGGGGTCGATGACGTTGCCGTCGAACGCGTCGTGTTCGGGGTACGCCGTGAACACGAGGAACTCGGCCCTGTCTTCGAGATAGTCGACCAGCGTCGACAGGTTCTCCTCGGAGAGGCCGCCCAGTCGGTCGAGCAGCATCACCGGGACGTGGTCGCGCACCTCGAACGCCTCGTGGCCGGCCAGCGCGGCGACGATGCCGAGCAGTTCGAGCTCGCCCTCGCTCAGGGCGTCGACGCTCGCCTCGCGCCCGTCGCGGGCCACGACCAGGTCGAAGTTGCTCGTCAGCCGCGCCGTCTCGAAGCTCGTGTCGAACCGCGCGAGCAGGTCGTCGATCGCGTCGTCGAACGCCTCGCGGGTCCGCCGTTTCAGCTCCGTCTTCCGGTTGCGCAGCGTCGCGATCTCCTCGCCCAGGTCCTCGTGTTCGGCCGAAAGCGTCTCCCGCCGGTCGGCGAGTCGCTCCAGCCGCTCCAGTTCCTCGCGTTTCTCGTCGAGCTCGGTCTCCACCCGCTTGATCTCGCTTTTCACGTCGGTGAGGTCGTCGCTGTGCTCGGCGACGGACGCCTCCAGTTCGGCGATCCGCTCGTCGAGTTCGTCCCGGCGCTCCCGCGCGGCGTCGAGGCTCTCGGCCCGGTCGCCGCGCTTTGCCTCCAGGTCGTCGATGCGGCGTTCGAGGTCGTCGCGTCGCTTTTCCGCCTCCCGGATCTCGTCCCGGCGGGCCTCCAGTTCCTCGACGCGGTCGTCGTACTCCGCGCGCTCGGCCTTCAGGTCGGAGATGCGGTCGCTCAGTTCGTCGAGGTGGTCGCGGAGGGCCGACTCGTCCGTCTCCGACCCGCAGAGCCAGCAGCCCATCTCGTCGCCGAGGATCCCCCGGTCCCGGTCCGTCAGCAGTTCGACCCGGTCCTCCTCCAGCACGCGGCGGTTGGCGGAGTACACCGACTGGAGCAGTTCCACGTCGGTCCGGATCGACTCCCGGCGGTCGCGCACCTCGGCGAGTTCGGCGCTCACGTCCTCGTCGGGTACGGTCAACTCGTCGTACTCAGCCCGGACGTCCGCGAGCTTCTCGTCGATGCGGTCGACGGCGTCGGTCAGCCGCTCGACGCGCTGCTCGGTCTGGGACTGCTCGGCGCGGAGGCGGCTCAGTTCCTCGCGGTCGTCGGCCCCGGCGGAGCCGTTCTCCGCGGCGAGTTCGTCGCGCTCGTCGGTCAGGTCGTCGAGTTCCCCCTCCAGCCGGGTCACGTCCTCCTGGACCGACGGCAGGCGGCGCGCGGCGTCGCGGGCGTCCTCCAGTTCGCTCTCGACGCTGGACCGCTCGGCTTTCAGGTCGGCGATCCGCTCCTCGATGTTCTCGAAGTCGAGCGGGCGAGTCAGCAGTTCCTCCAGGTTCTCGCCGCGCCGGACGGCCCCGCGGACGGGGTTGTCCTCGTCGAGAAAGGCGTACAGGTCCGCCCGGATACGGTCGTACTCGTCGTCCAGATAGACTGAGCCGTCGCTGACCACGGTGCCGTTCCGTCGCTCCAGTTCGACGGCGTACGTGTCGTCGGGCGCGTCGAGTTCGACCCGCCCGGCGTCGGCACCCTCCGTGAGCGGCGTCACGGTGCCCATCGCCGTCTCGACGGCCTGGAGGAAGCTCGACTTCCCCTGCCAGTTCGCGGCGCGCACGACGTTGGTTCCCGGTCGTATCGTCGCCGTTCCCTCGCGAATGCCGGCGATGTTCTCCGCAGTGAGGTCCCACGTCATACCGGGTGTTCGCACGGACGGCGTTAAGTTTTACTACTCACATAGTAGAATCGGCGTCGACGTGCCGTCAGCACCCCGCGTGGCAACTTTTTTGAAGCCGAGGCGGGTGAGTTCCGACGATGACCGCGACGGTCGGGGGACCACATGAGCTGTAAGATCGATTCCGTGGCGGAGAAGTACGACCTCGACGTCACCCAGTCGGCGTACGACGGCGTCGACGACTACCTGTTGCAGCGCTGGACCGGCGACGACGGGCGGTCGTCCGACGGCTACCGATCGCTGACCGAGTGGTTCAACAAGCGCCTGCTGAAGCGGGTGTACGACGACCACAACCGGGAAGCGACCGGCGTCAGGTTAGACAGCGAGTACGAGGCGCTGCGGGCCGACGACGACCTCACCCGACAGGAACTGGCCGACGACCTCCGGGCCGCCGGCATCGACGCCGACGAACTGGCGTCGAGCATGGTCTCGTGGAGCACGATGCGACACCACCTGAACGACTGCCTCGACGGCTCGAAGGAGACCGAGGAGGCCAGCTCCGACTGGGAGCAAGAGAGCGTCCGCATCGCGGCCCAGCGGACCGAGGAGAAGGCCGACGAGGCGGTCCGTTCGCTGGCGTCGAAGGGGGAGATCGCCGACGGCGACGCGGCCGAGATCACCGTCGACGTGCGGCTGGAGTGCCCCGTCTGTCACGTCCGCACGCCACTCTCCGAGGCGGTCGACCGTGGGTACGTCTGCCGAGAACACGCCGACGGCGCCGGCCGGGAGCAGTCCAGCGAGGTCGGCGACTAGTCGAAGTCGGGGCGGCGGCCCTCCAGAAACGCCTCGACGCCTTCCTCGTGGGCGTCGGTGTCGTACGCGAGCGTCTGGAAGTGGGCCTCGCGCTTGAGTCCGTCGTCGACCGGCTGCCCGAGGTTCTCGTGGATCGCCGCCTTCGCCAGCGCGATGTTCTCCGTGGGGCGGGCGGACAGCGTCCCCAGCAGGTCGTCGACGGCGTCGTCCAGTTCGTCGGCCGGGACCGCCTCGTTGACCAGGTCGAGTTCGGCCGCGCGCTCCGCGTCGATCAGGTCGCCGGTGAAAGCCAGTTCCTTCGCCGTCCGGAGGCCGACGAGCCGCGGGAGCGTCACGGTCCCGCCCATATCCGGGACGAGACCGACGTTGATGAAGGAGGCTCCGAGACGTGCGTCAGCGGCGGCGTACGCGAAGTCCGCGGCGGCGACGAGCGAGAGGCCCGCCCCGACGGCGTCGCCGTTGACCTTCGCCACGACCGGGACCGGAGCCGAGAGGACGCGCTCGGCGACGCGGCCGAGCGTCTCACGAACCCTGTCGTACGCCTCGCGGGCGGTCTCGTCGCGCTCGGCCATCGCCTGGATGTCGCCGCCGGCGCTGAACGCGTCGCCCTCGCCGGTGACGACGACGGCGTCCAGTACTGCCGGATCGAGGTCGTCCAGGGCGGCCGCCAGTTCGCTGGCCGCGTCGGCGGTGAAGGCGTTGCTCGCGTCCGGTCGGTCGAACGTGACGTGTCTGACCGCGTCCTCGTCACTGACGTGCATGGTTCCACCTCCGGAGGGCGCGCACTTATAACTCGGTTCGGCGACGGCGGGTTGCCGTAACGGTCGCTGGTGCGCCGGGGGTCACCGGATAGTCCGGACGCCGAACGCCGTCACCGCCGCACCGCCGATCACCAGCGGCATCCAGTACACCGCCCCGCGGAAGATCAGGACGGCGGCCGTGATGGCCGACGCCTCCACCCCGGTCGTCGGCACGAGCAGCGCGACGAACGCCGCCTCGATCCCCCCGAGACCGCCGGGAAGCGGCGCGGCACCCGCGACGTTGGCCAGCGGCACGACGAACAGCAACACGTACGGCGGGACGCTGTACCCCAGCGCAGCGAAGGCGGCCAGGAGCGCGCCCGCCTGCAGGAGCCACCCGGCCAGCGACAGCGCCACCACGGTCGCGAGCCGCCACCGGTCGGTCCCGACGCGCTCGATGTTGCCGAAGAACCGCCCGATCCGGTCGGTGAGGTCCGCCTCGACCGATGACGGATCGAAACGATTAAAACCGAGACGACCGATGTTTTTGCCCACAGTTTTCGGAACCCACGTCCGTATCGACTCCCGGCGGCCCCACGCGAGCCACACGACCGAGACGATCACGGTGACGAGCACAACCGCGGAGGCGACGGCCGTTTCGATCCGCTCGCCGACGGCGGCGGTCGTCGCGTAGTAGCTCGCGCCGACGAAGACCAGCGAGATCGAGGGGACGACGTTGATCACGTCGACGCTCGCGATCCCGGCCAGTCCGGTCTCGTAGCGCGTGTCCGACACCTTCGAGATGATCAGCGCGGCGACCGGTTCGCCGCCCGCCTGACCGAACGGCGTGACGTTGTTGGCGAAGACGGCACCGGCGTACACGAAAAACGACGTTACCGGCCGGATATCGACGGACAGCGCCGCGAGAACGGTCCGGAGCATTAGACTCCAGAGAACCAGCCAGCAGAGGGCGAGCCCGAACGTGACCGCGACGAGCGCCGGGTTTGCGGAGAGCAGGGAATCGGCGACGCGGCGTACGCCGACGAGCGAGAACAGGACGACAAAGACGGCGATAGCCCCGACCAGACCAAGGACGGCGACGTACCGGTTTCGGTCGTCCATGTGACTGTCGAATGGGAGTATCGACACTTGAAACGACTGATCGACAGTGGCGGAGCCCACGACCGAGCCCGTTCGGTACACACGGGAGCCCATCACTGCCAGTATCAACAACCAATAAAAATACGTGGGTCGACTTGATACGTTTCACAAACTAATGAAAGACCAGAGCTTCCTCGAGTCGGACTGGGACTACTGTCTGGTCCTCGATGCCTGTCGGTACGACGTGTTCAGCGACGTGTACGACGAATACCTGAGGGGAAGCCTGGAAAAGCGCCGGAGCAACGGGTCGTCGACGCCGGAGTGGGCCTACCGCACGTTCACCGGGGAGCACGATATCGCGTACTTCTCCGGCAACCCGTTTATCAACGACCTCGACATCCCGCTGAACGAACTCAAGTGGGGCGCTAGCTGTGACTACGAGTGGACGGCCGCAGACCACATCAGCGACGTGTTCGACGTGTGGAAGACCAACTGGGACGACGACCTGGGGACGATCCCGCCGGGGAACATCGCGGACGCGTTCCGAAAGCACCGCCACGCCGACGAGCGGACGGAGCGGACGGTGCTGCATTACATGCAGCCCCACGCGCCCTACATCGCCCGCGGGAAAGGGCAGAAGCTACACAAGATCCAGAAGGGGATCCGGAAACAGGACGAAGCGGAGGCCGGGGGCGACGACGGCGGGTCGATGCTCGACACGGTCCGGCCGAAGCTAGAGAGCACCCTCGAAAGCAGTGAGTTCATGCAAAAGGCAGGACTGTGGCTCGAACTCGATCCGGCCTCGATCGTGCAGAACGGCACCCGCGAGGCGGCGATGGCGCTGTACGAGGAGAACCTCCGGATCGTCCTCGAATCGGTCGCGGAACTGGTCCCGGAACTGGATGGAACCGTCGTCGTGACCGCCGACCACGGCGAGGCGTTCGGGGAGGAGGGCGTCTGGGAACACCACATCGAGACCCACATTCCACCGCTGGTCGAGGTGCCGTGGCTGGAGGTCGAATCAGCTGCCCCCCACGGTTAAACGTGTCATCAGTTGGATCCAGGCACCGAATGGAGACGGGGTGCGATAGGCAACAGCGACTCGGTTTTATGATGCTGGGTTGATCGGAGTTCGGTAGTTCGGGCGCAGGGGTACAGCAAACCGTGCGATACGGTCAAAGGCCGAGTAGCGTCCGCGCCTGCGCCGGCGTCGCCACCTCGCGACCGAGTTCCTCGGCGACGCGAGTCACGCGTTCGACGAGTTGCGCGTTGCTCTCGGCCAGTTCCCCCTGCCGATAGTAGACGTTGTCCTCCAGTCCGACGCGGACGTGGCCCCCGAGCAGGATGCCCAGCGTCGCGAACGGCAACTGGTGTTGGCCGAACCCGAGGACGTTGAACCGCGCGCCGTCGGGGAGGTTGTCGACGGCGTTCAGCAGGTTGCGCGGCCGCGGCCGGGTGAGCGTCCCGCCGCCGAAGATGAGCGTCGCGTACACGGGGTCCGACAGGTCACGCCGCTCCAGCAACCCGTGGACCTCGTTCATGTGGCCGTCGTTGAACACCTCCAGTTCGGGTTTGATGCCCCTGTCGCGCATCTCCGCATGGAGCGAGTCGACCAGCCCCCGGGTGTTCTCGCTCGTGAGGTGCTCGTACCGGTTCAGCGGCCCCATGTCGAGCGACGCCATCTCCGGCGGCGGGTCCGTCCGGAGCGGCAGGTGCCGGTCGGCGTCCGGCGCGCCGGTGCCGCCGGTCGAGTGCTGGATCACCACGTCGTCCGCGTGACGGCGAACCGCGTCGTCGATCTCCTGAAACCGCTCGGTGGCGAAGGACCGCTCGCCGTTCGGCCGCCGGGCGTGGAGGTGGACCACCGACGCCCCGGCGTCCTCGGCTGCCGCCGCCGCACGGCCGATCTCCTCGGGGGTTTCCGGGAGGTTCGGGTTGGCCTCTTTCCCGTGGACGCCGCCGGTGAGCGCGGCGGTGACGACCAGCGGTTCGCCGCCCAGAAACTCCTCGTACGTCACGGCTCCGCCCCGTCGTGTTCGCGGAAGATCTCGCAGTGCTCGGCGTGGTCGAGGTCGTGGCGGTCGTTGCAGATGTCGGCTCGCATCGGCTGGACGAACCGCTCGGCGACGGTGCAGTACGCGCGGTCATGGCCGAACTCCCGCTCGTCGTCGGCGTGGCGGTACGCGAGGTGCGGACAGGTCATACCGTCGCCACGTGCCGCGACGAGTTAACGGTTGGCGGGCGAGCCGGGCGGGTCAGGCGTCCCGCACCTCGACGCGGTGGTGGTTGATGTTCACGTAGGTGATCGGCGGCGGGAGCGTGTACTGGCCCGGGTACAGCTCGATGTCCTCGCCCGCGAGGCTCTCGTCGTACTCGAACTCGGCGGCCGACGAGTGAGCGTCGACCGTGGCCGAGACGATCGACCCGTAGATGGAGGGGTTGGACTGGATGCAGACCTGGATGTCGGTGTCG
The DNA here is from genome assembly GCF_003675855.1 of Halostella salina. Taxonomy (NCBI): domain Archaea; kingdom Methanobacteriati; phylum Methanobacteriota; class Halobacteria; order Halobacteriales; family Natronoarchaeaceae; genus Halostella; species Halostella salina. Next base: position 229,824 of record NZ_RCIH01000008.1, read on the forward strand.
CACTGGCCCGCCCTGTCGCCCCACGAGGATTCGTCGCTGGCGGCGTAGAGCAGACCCTCGAAGCGGGGGCTACCGCCCGTGCCGAAGTCGACGCCCATCTCGGACGTACCGTACACCTGGATCACCGAGGCGTCCGTGTTCTCGTCACAGGGTTCCACGCAGATCGCACCGCCGCCCTGCATGTACAGGTCCCCGGTCGTGTATATCTTCAGCGTGTGGTCGTCCGCGTGGTCGGTGACCGTGACGTTGCCCATGTCCATGTCGCCGTCGACGACGAGCGTCGCGTTCCCCTCCGAGAGGTCGAACTCGAGGTCGCCACCCTCGATCCGGTCGGCGACGTACGTCCCGTCCGACAGTTCGTCCGAGCCCGTGTACGACGTGTCGACGACACCCAGGTCCCGGTCGACGTCGGTCGTCCCGTCCTCGGTGTCGTTGACGATATCGTGGATGACGGGGTCTATCGGCCGCATCCGGCCGTCGCGGGCGGTGTCGCCGATGGTGCACCCCTTACCCGTACAGAAGTCGTCGAGCCCCCCGGGAGTGTGGATCATGCCCGCGTCGAACGCCTGGTCGAGTTCGTCGTAGCCGAACTGGACGGTCACGGTGTTTTTCTCGTGGTCGACCTCCTGGACGACGGGGTCGCCGGCCTGGGCGCGGAAGTACTGCTCCCAGCCGCGGTAGTAGTCGCTCTTGACGGTGATCTTGACGTTCTCGTCCTCGAGGACCGCCGCCTCTTTGTACGTCGTCGTGCTCTCGTGGACGGCCTGTAGCTCCCCCGGGCCGAGCGTCTCGTCGCCGGCGACAGTGATCACAGGAAACGTGAGCGTGCTGTCGGAGCTGGCGTAGTCGATGGGGGGTCTGGAGACCACCTGCGTCGCGTTGCCGGTCTCGCGGAAGACGCCACCCGCCTGATAGGCGAGCTTCGTCCCGTCCGTCCCGGAGTACTCAACGGTGCCGATGGTGACGTTCAGGTCGTCGTCGAGGGCGTCGGACTCGACCCGGATCCAGCCGGTGTCCTCCCTCGCCACGGCACCGCCCTTTCCGACCGCCAGATCTACCGACTGCGGCTGGTTCTGGTCACGCGCCGCCGTCCCGAGGGTCTGGCGCAGTTCCACGAACGCCTGTTCCGACTTCTCGTTCGCCGACCGCTGTTCCATGTCGGAAACGGCGGTCCCGCCGACGAGCATGATCCCGGCGGCCCCGACGGCCACGATCCCGAACAGGAGCACCAGCGCCAGTACCTCCGACTGGCCCCGTCGACTCCCCGTCACGGCCCCTCTCTCCCCGGTTCGTAATCCCCCATGTTCGTTCGGATCTGAGCTGTCAAAGCACATAATCTATTCGGATAGCACGAAAGTAAACGTTTCAGGGCTTCAGGTCCGGTTGGGCAAACGGGAGACGGGCGGTAGCGACGCAGTTTCGGCGGTGCGCTCCCGACGAGCCGGCGTTGACTGTCGACCGGATCGAGGGCAGCGTTCCACCCCGATTATCAGATCCGTTTAGTACCGGGGAGTGCAACGGCGCGGCATGGTACGACACCGCGGGCTCTCGATCGACTGGTTCGGCTATGCGACGGCGCGGATCGCGGGCGACGACGCCGTCGTCTACACCGACCCCGGGCGCTACGGCGTCCTGCGCGGCGAGTGGGCCGACCGGTACGGCGGCGCGGACCACCCGAGCGGCGGCGCATACGACGCCCAAGATGGCGGCGTGGTGCTGGTGACCCACGACCACCACTACGACGACGACGGGATCGAACGCGTCGCGGCCGACGACGCCACGGTGGTCGTGTACGAGGCGGTGTCGGCCGACGGCGTCGCGGACAACAGCGGCCGCGACGTCCGGGAACCGGAGGATCTTCCGTACGACGTTCGACGGGTCGGGTACGGGGACACGGTGTCCGTGGACGGCGTCGAGGTGTCCGTCCAGCCGGCGTACAACCTGCCCGACGGACCGAACGCGAGCGGCGGGGAGCCGCTCCACCCGGAGGGCTTCGGCTGCGGGTTCGTCGCGACCGTCGACGGCGTCCGCTGCTTCTGGCCCGGCGACTCGGACGTGCTCGACGAGCATCGCACGCTCGACGTGGACGTGCTCCTGCCGTCCATCTCGCGGAACTTCACGATGGACCGCCACGACGCGGCCGCCCTCGCCGCCGACCTCGACCCCGGACTCGTGGTTCCGATCCACTACAATACGTTTTCCGACCTGCGGTCCGACTCGGGTGCGTTCGCCGCCGACGTGGCGAAACGGGGCGTGCCGGTGGCCCTGGCCGAACAGGACTTCTGACGCGGTCGGGGAACGGACGGGGCGAGACGGAACCTATTTCCTCTCGGTGAGGGTAGCACGGCCCATGACGATCAGCGTGACAGTGTGGAACGAGTACAGACACGAGCGCGAGCACGACGAGGTGGCGGAGCTGTACCCCGAGGGGATCCACGGCGCTATCGCCGACGCGCTGAGGGAGGCGGACGGCGATACCGGGTCGGAGTTCGAAGTACGGACCGCGACGCTCGACGAACCGGAGCACGGGCTGACCGAGGACGTGCTGGCCGAGACGGACGTGCTGACGTGGTGGGGCCACGCCGCGCACGACGAGGTCGCTGACGAGGTGGTCGAGCGAGTCAGGGAACACGTCCTCGACGGGATGGGGCTGATCGCTCTGCATTCGGCCCATTACTCGAAGATCTTCACGGCGCTCATGGGGACGACCTGCTCGCTGAAGTGGCGCGAGGCCGCCGAAACCGAGCGGCTATGGGTGGTCGAACCGAGCCATCCCATCGCCGCGGGCGTCGACGAGTACATCGAGGTGCCGGAGGCCGAGATGTACGGGGAGCGCTTCGACGTCCCCCAGCCGGAGACGCTCGTGTTCAACTCCTGGTTCGAGGGGGGCGAGGTGTTCCGATCGGGCTGCTGTTACACCCGCGGCGAGGGGCGCGTGTTCTACTTCCGGCCCGGCCACGAGACGTATCCGGTGTACCACCAGCCCGAGATCAGGCAGGTGCTGCGGAACGCCGTCGCGTGGGCCGCGCCGGGCGAAGGCGCGTCGTCGGCAACCGGCAACTCCGACCCGGTCGAGCCGATCGACACCGACGACGACCGGAGCGTCCACTAGGTCGGCTGCGGCGGGACGCGAGGAACTATCCGTCGGGCTCCTCCACGCCGGTAATCTCGAACCGAGCGCCGCCGTCCCCGCCCGCACGAACATCTATCTCCCAGCCGTGGGCCGCGACGATCTCCTCTGCGATCCGGAGTCCGATCCCGGTGCCGTCGGGGTCGGTCGTGTACCCGATGTCGAACACCCTGTCGCGCTCCCCCTCGGGGACGCCGGGACCGTCGTCCTCGACGTAGAAGCCGTCGGGGATGTCGCCGACAGCGACTCTGACATCGTCGTCGCAGTGGTCCAGCGCGTTGCGGAACAGGTTTTCCATGAGCTGTGTGAACCGGTCGCGGTCGGCGAGGATCGTCTGCGTGCTCTCGACGGTGAGTTCGGCACCTGTCGTCCGGACGTTTTGCCAGCACTGCTCGCTCAGATCCGAAAGCTGAACCGGTTCCCGGTCGACCGCGAGTGTACCCTCGTGGGCCAGCGTCAGCAGGTCGTCGATCATCCGTTCCATCCGGTCGAGCGTCTGGTAGCATCGCTCGAAGTGGCTGTCGTCGCCCGTTTCCTCTGCTGCTTTGATCGATCCCGAGAGCACCTGAAGGGGGCTCCGGAGGTCGTGGCTGACGAAGGAGGCGAACTCCTCTAGCCGTTCGTTCTGCCGTTCAAGCTCCCGCTCGTGGCGCTTTCGCTCGGTCACGTCCCGGCCGATCCCGGCCAGCCGCAGTTCGCCGTCCGGATGCTCGACCCGGTTCGCGACGAACTCGTGGGGTATCGTATCGCCGTCGCTTGTGAGGATCGGCGCCTCGAGTCGCGCGTGGCCCTCCTCGAATACCTGTTCGATCCGGGACGCCGCTCGCCCCCGGTCGCTCTCGGGGACGAAATCGGACCCCTTCATCGAGACGATCGCCTCGTCGTCGTATCCCGTCACAGCCGCGAACTGCTCGTTCCACCGCTGCATGTTGCCGTCCTCGTCGTGGACGAAAAACAGGTCGTCTATCGCGTCGAAGATCCGGCCGGTGTACTCCCGGTAGCGTTCGAGTTCCCGCTCGTTCTCGACCCGTTCGGTGATGTCACGCGAGGCGACGACGTAGCCGTCGAGCGCCGTCTCGGTCCGGTTTGTCGCACCCGACTCCAGCCATCGCCACGACCCATCGGCATGCTGCATCCGGAACTGGACGCGATACGTTTCGTTCCGCTCGGAGACGAGGTCGGAGAACCGGTCGACGACCGTCGGCCGGTCCTCCGGATGGACGTAATCGAACGCGTTCTCCCCGGCGAGTTCGTCCTGGTCGTAGCCGAGGACGCGCTCAACTGCGGGATTCTGGTAGCGGACCGTGCCGTCCTGATCCAAGACGGTCACGATGTCCGTGGTCTCCTGAATCAGCGTCTCGTAGCGTTCGAGGTCCTGTTCGCGTGCTTTGCGGTCCGTTATCTCCCGGGTGAAGCCGACGACGCGGACGACCTCGCCGTCGTCGAACACCGGTTCCCCCTTGGCCCAGACCCACCCGGTTTCGCCGTCCCCTTTCCGTATCGGGAACTCGATGTCGATTACCTCGCCGTCGGAGAGTCGCTCCATCGCCCCTTCGACGGACTCGCGATACTCGGGGTCGACCGCGTTCAGGAAGTCCCGCGGATCCTCCCTGATCGCCGCCTCGGAGCGCCCCCAGACCGATTCGTACCCGGAGATGAACAGCAGTTCCTCCCAGTCGCCGTCGGTCACCCAGAGGCAGTCGACGGTGTGCTCGGCGAGTTCCGTGAGCAATCGGTGCGTGCGCTCGGTCGACCGACGCGCCCGGTGCCGGTCGACGCAGTCTACGATCCGGTCGACGAGTTCGGCGATGCCCTCCGAGTCCGGGTGCCGCCGGACGTAATCGGTCGCGTCGGCCGACATCGCGCGACTCGCGATCGCCTCGCTGCCGTCGGCCGGAAACAGGATAAACGGGAGGTCCGGCGATCGGTCCCGAACCGATTCGAGGAACTCGATACCGTTCGACCGTGGCAGGTCGTAGGCGGCGACGACACAGTCGTGGTCCGACTCGTCGAATCGTGCGAGACCGTCCTCCGTCCCTGTAACCGTCTCGACGGCGATCCCGCCGTCCTCCCGTCGGATCGACCTCGCGGTCTCGGTCGCGAGATCCGTATCGCGTCCCGCATACAGAATCTTCATTTCCTTAGACATACTGTCGAATTACCCGGTGTGTGCACGGACGTTTAATCTCACTAAGTAAACCACTTTTGTTTTTATCTTGGAGAAAACAGGAATTATGGCGTTCTGCGACGCGGCGCGTTCCGCGGGGACGGCTACAGGTTTCGCTCGAGATGCCGGTTGATCGACTCGACCCGGGAGCCGTCGAACGTCCACTCGCCGACCCACTCGTTGGGATGTGCCTGATAGGCGATGAGCGCCGCACACTCGTCCGGTTCACCGGGCGAGCGGTAGACGACGAACCACGCGTTCCGGAACTCGTCACTGTACCCGGCGTGGATCGTCGCTTCGAACGTCTCCGGAGGTATCCAGTCCGGGATGCCGTACACGTGTACGTCGACGTTCGTCTCCGCGAGGCGTCCGTACACGTTTCGCGTGCCACGCTCGTCGTCGATCCGCGAGAGGCGCTGGAACGACGACCGGAGCCGGCCCCCGTCCTGCTTCCAGGCGGTCTGTTCGATAAACCGGGACAGGAGGATGAGCGGGAGCTTCTCGGTGTCGGACTCGGGGTAGCCCCGGAGGTAAAACGGGATGTCCTCGAGTTCCGCGATCACGTCGGGAACCTCGATTTCGCCGAGCGACCGCGAGCCGGTGCTGTAGAGGTCGGAGTTGACGAACAGGATGCTGTCCTCGAGTTCGCGCAGCGAGGACGTGGCCACGACGTCGCCGTCCCGGAGAAGGATGACCGCGTTCTCGTCGCAGTCCGCTATCTCCTCGGACTCGACGTGGACCGGTTGGTCCGCAAACAGCGTCTCGACCATCTCCTGGACCGGCATCGGTCGCGTTCGGTTCACGACCGCGAGCGACCACTGCTGGGCAGGTTCGTCGGTGATGAACTCGGTGATGTGGTCGGACATCCCTATCGTGGGAACCTTTTTGTTCGGTGCTGATAAATCCAGTCCCGGCTTCCCCGGTAGTGTTTAGATAAGCTGGTTCCATGCGAAGGCGAATTCGAAGCAGTCGCCACCTTCGATGAGGCGGGCGATCTCTGGCATGAACCACTAGAAGATCGCTCCGCCTCACTCTTCACCCTTATCTGAACACTTCCCACCGCCGGAAGTAAACGGATCATCTATAAAATGTAGAAGGAACAAGACGTGAGAACGCACTAGATGACATTCTCAATCACAGCCACTGAACCGGAATCGAACAAAGCAGGTGTCGCAATTGCGTCCGTGTTCCCTGCTGTAGGCGCTGTCTGCCCATGGGTGAATGAGAAAGGTGCAATCTCATCTCAAGCCTGGGATTCCGGCGCTGATTACGGGGAACCAGCGCTTGAAATGCTTCGTCAAGGGTACAGTCTTGAAGCAACAGCGGAAACACTAATTTCGGATAGGGATGGAGGAATCGGTACCCAGTTCCACGGAGTCACGAAAGATGGAGACACATTCACCTACACTGGTGAGATGTGTGACGAGTGGGCAGGTCATATTAACGGTGGAGACCATACAACTGCCGGAAACCTACTTAGCGGGCCTGATGTCGTCGAATCTATGAGCGAAGCATTCAGCTCAGCAGCGGGGCCGTTGGAGGAACGGCTCCTTTCAGCTTTAGAAGCAGGTGAACAGGCAGGAGGTGACAAGCGAGGTGATAATTGGAGTGCGGCCCTACTTGTTCATGCGCCCAGCTCGAAGCTGTATCATAATCTCCGTGTCGACAACCCCGGTACTCCGATCGAAGGGCTCTGGAACGCATACGAGAAGGCAAGGGAAACCGAATCAAATATGGATGGATCGGAGTTGGAAAACCATTGGAATGGGCCGGCTCCAGATTCGATTAACGATTATCGTATCAAGTACTGAAGTGTATATCCGACCAGGACGGGGGAATGGATGGTAAGGGCATCAATACGACAAAAAAGTGGATAGTGGATTCGACTCATTTTCATACATCATTATATGCTTACTATTGGGTTCACAGTAGTAGACCGTATAGCATTCTTGTGATTAACAGTGAATATTCCCCAAATGAAACCCACTCACGTTTAGCCTGAAAAACTTCCCCGTGAGGGATCACTCGTCGGCCGGACCTGCACAAAGCGTCAGACCAGCTGGATCGTGTTGCCGTTCGAGGTGACGTGGAGGTCACGGCCGAGTTCGTAGCCCTGGTTTCCGGCGAGGTCCACGTAGCCCGAGAACCCACTCATCTCCTGGTGGGCCGGGATGACGTGCTGTGGCTGGAGCGCGTCGAGCATCTCGTAGTGGCCCTCCTGTCGGAGGTGGCCGGAGACGTGGACGTCGTCGTAGATGCGCGCGCCCTGCATCTTCAGCAGGCGCTCGGACTGGTAGCGCTGGCCCTCGTTGGTTGGCTCCGGGATGATACGGGCGGAGAAGATCACCTTATCGCCGTCCTCGATGTCGTACGGCGTCTCGCCCCCACCCATTCGGGTGAGCATCGCCCGCGGCTCGCCCTGGTGGCCCGTGACGACCGGCAGGAAGTTCTCCTTGCCCTCTTTCATCACGCGGTTGAACGCGTTCTCGATGGAGCGCCGGTGGCCGAACATCCCGACGTCGTCCGGGAAGTCGACGCCGATCCGCTTTGCGGTGCCGGAGTACTGCTCCATCGAACGGCCCAGCAGCACCGGCTCACGGCCGATCTCCTTGGCGAACTCGACGATGCTTTTGACGCGAGCGATGTGGCTGGAGAACGTCGTCGCGAGGATGCCACCGTCGAAGTCTTCGAGGCTTTGCATCACGTCCCGGAGCTGGGTCCGGGCAACGGCCTCACTGGGGGTACGGCCCTTCTTGTTGGCGTTGGTACAGTCCTCGATGTAACAGAGGACGCCGTTGTCCTCGCGGCCGATCTCCCGGAACCGCTTCATGTCGATGGGGTCGCCGATGACCGGCGTGTGGTCCATCCGCTTGTCCAGCCCGTACACGATCGCCCCCTCGGGCGTATGCAGTACCGGGTTGATCGCGTCGATGATCGAGTGCGTGACGTTCACGAACTCCAACTCGGTGCGCTCGCCGATGCTCATCGTCTCGCCCGCCTCCATGGCGATGAGTTCGTTGTCCATGTCGAACTTGCTCTCGTCCTCGATCTCCTCCTTGACGAGTTCCAGCGTGAACGGGGTGGCGACGACGGGCGCGTTGTATCGATGCCCAAGCTTCGAGATGGCACCGATGTGGTCGAGGTGGCCGTGCGTCGGCACGATGGCCTTCACGTCACCTTCGAGTTCGCTCATCACCCGGTCGTCGGGGATGGCACCCATGTCGATCAGGTCGAGGCTGTGCATCTGTTCGGTTCGGATGTTGTCGTGGACCAGTACCTGCGAGAGGTTCAGCCCCATGTCGAAGATAACAACATCGTCGCCCGCTCGGACGGCAGTCATCTGCCGGCCGACTTCCTCGTAGCCGCCGATAGTCGCGATTTCGATTTCCATGATTGGAGTCCGATCAGAGCGATCCCAGAATCAGAGTCGAGATCCGCCACGGATGGGAGAGCACACGAGGAGTCGGCCTTCAGCGGTCGCGGCCGCCGTACGGCCACACAGACCGACTCTACAGGTTGCCCGGGGACAGCACGTCTTTCGGTTATAGAGGCCTAACAACCCGTGACGTAAATACCCGCGGAAGTGCACTCCCTCGGATCACTCGCGATGCCGATCTGTTGTGTAGGACCGAATCAAGCCGGACCGTCGGCTCCATCAACGGTATTCTGGTCGTCACTGTAGTTCGTTGCCTTCCGCAGCGCGTCGAGGTCGGGCTGTTCGTCAGGGCTGCGAGCCGACCACGCGAACTTGACGGTACGGTCGGGATCCACCACGAACGTCGCCCGACCGGGAACGTCGCGGTGGCCCTCGAAATCGTCCGTAAGCACGCCGAACGCTCTACTGACGAGGGGCGGGAACTTCGTACGTTCATCCGCAACGACCAGTACACCCTCGAAACTGGCGAGCGGAGTCGCCTCGAAATTCCCGTGGGGCAAGACCTGAAAGAGAAGTACGGCCTTGGCTACCACGACCGCCTGCGCCTCGAAGTCACTGGCGACCCCAAATAGGAGGGCGAACAGGGCCGGTTAGAACTGTACTACGACGAGGTCGATGACACGTTCAGGGCCATTCAACCCGTCACCGTGCCTAATTCTCGACGGGATTCACCACTAGCCGAGGAATCAGCTGCCTTGGACGTCGGCGCAAACAACCTCGTCGCCTGTACGACCACGACCGGCCAGCAGTACCTCTACGAGGGGCGCGACCTGTTCGCCCGCTTCCGCGACACCACCGAGGAGATCGCCCGCTTGCAGTCCAAACTCCGTGAGGGCCGGTACAGCAGTCGCCGTATTCGACGCCTCTATCGAAAGCGGACACGACGCCGCGACCACGCACAGGACGCGCTCGTCCGCGACTTGATAGAACGGCTGTACGACGAGGGCGTTGCCACCGTGTACGTGGGCGACCTCACCGACGTGCTGTCGGCACACTGGTCGGCAGAAGTGAACGAGAAAACGCACCAGTTCTGGGCGTATCGCTCGTTCATCGACCGGCTTGCGACGACCGCCGAGGAGTACGGCATCACGGTCGAAGTCGAGTCAGAAGCATACACGACAGCGGAGTGTCCGGTGTGTGGCGAACGCGACGATACAGAACGGGACGGCGACGTGTTCCGGTGTTCGTGTGGCTACGAAGGCCACGCCGACCTCGGCGCGTCGCGGACGTTCCTCGAACGACAGGCTGACACGAATCTGGAAGTCGGGTCGATGGCACGGCCCGTGCGCCTCACGTGGGACGACCACACCTGGTCGGAGCTACCACACTCTCCCGAGAGGGCAAGTCCCAACGAGGAGCGCACAAACCGGAGTACCCGCAAGGGGAAACTTGCCTCCGTGGATACGACATAGCCAACATCCCCACCGGAGGAATCCCACGGCTTCAGCCGTGGGAGGATGTCAATGTGCCGTCCGATCCGACAGTAGCGGGAACTGGATATTGTGCCTGTCCGCGTACTCCCAATGGGCGTAGGCTCCGTCCGCACCCACACCGAGGACGACCACGTCGTCCAAGAGCGTGAGCCAGTCCGCGTCCCGGAGCGAACACCACTGGTCGGTACAGGCCGGATGGAAGTCGAACGGATAGAAGACGAGTATCACCGCCCAGCCGCGGTCCGTGTACTCGGAGAGCGTGTGCGTGTCGACCGACCCGGCGGCGGCTCCGGGGAGCGTGAAATCCGGTGCTTCCTGCCCGACTCGTATCATGTTACCAAATAACATACGGACCGACTTGAGAGATAGGGGGTTGTGCAGCGTGGACACACGGCGGGCGTGTGAGTCACTGAGCCAGCGACCACGGTCGACGAGACAATCCGCTCGCCCGATGTACTCCAGTCGCACAGCCGCGGATGATTATTATCCCGTGGTCGCCACGTCCACAGTATGGACGAAGTTGATTTCCTGGTCATCGGCTCCGGGTCGGGGTTAGATGTCGCTAACGCGGCTGCGAACCGTGGGCAGTCGGTTGCGGTCGTCGAGAAGGGCCCGCTCGGCGGGACGTGTCTCAACCGCGGATGCATTCCATCGAAGCTGTTGCTCTACCACGCCGACGTGCTGGAGACGGTCGAACGCGCCGGCGAGTTCCACATCGACGCCGACGTGGCCGACGTCGACTTCGCGGAGATCGTCCGCGAAGTCAACGAGGAGGTCAACGCCGACTCGGAGTCGATCCGGGAGGGGCTACAGTCGTCCCCGAGACACGACCTCTACGAGGGCGAGGGTCGGTTCGTCGACGACCGGACGGTCGAGGTCGTGAGCGGCGACGACGAAGGGGCGAGGATCCGGGCCGAGACGGTTCTGATCGCTGCCGGCACCCGCCCCGCAGTTCCGGACATCGACGGGATCGAGCGGACGGAATACCTCACGAGCACGGAGGCGCTCCAGCTGGAGACGCCGCCCGACCACCTCGTGATCGTCGGGGGCGGGTACATCGCGGCGGAGCTCGGCCACTTCTTCGGGACGTTTGGAAGCGACGTGACGATCATCGGCCGACGGCCGAACCTGCTTCCGAACGCCGACGAAGCGGTTGCAGAGGCGTTCACCGACCGCTACGCGGACCGGTTCACCGTCCACACGGGCCATGCAGCCACGGCGGTCTCAGAGACGGATGGCACGGTAACCGTCGAAGCCCAGCCGTACGAGTACGGTCCCGATGGCGGCGTCAGCGAGGAGGGGGCGGTGAGCGTGACGGGCGACGAACTGCTCGTCGCCGCGGGCCGAACGCCGAACACGGACCTACTTGACCTCGACGCGACCGGGGTCGAAACGGACGACAGCGGGTTCGTGGAGACCGACGAGTATCTCCGGACGACGGCCGACGGCGTGTGGGCGCTCGGCGACATCGTCGGCGAGTATCTGCTGAAACACAGCGCGAACCACGAAGCACAGGCCGTCGCCCGGAATCTCTTCGGCGACGACCTCCAGCCGGTCGACTACAGCGCGATGCCGTTTGCCGTCTTCGCCTCCCCGGAGGTGGCCGGCGTCGGCGCGCGCGAGGAAGACCTCCGGGAGAGCGACCGCGAGTACGCGACCCGGACGTACCGCTACGACGAGACCGCACGCGGCAGCGCCATGAAGGCGGACGGGTTCTTCAAGGCGATCATCGACCTCGACGGCGAGATCCTCGGCTGCCACATCATCGGGCCGGAGGCGTCGAACCTGATTCAGGAGGTCGTCGTGGCGATGAAAGCCGGCTCGGGAACGGTCCAGGACATCCGCGAGTCGGTCCACATCCACCCCGCCCTGTCCGAAGTCGTCCAGCGTGGCTTCTCCGGGCAGTTCAGTCGCGGCAACGGCGGTCACTCACACTGACTGGCGTGGAGACGGCCTGATACCGTGTCATCGTACACGACTCTCAGCCACTGACATGGCCCGATATCCCCTACATAAACCTTTCTCGGGACCGCGTCGGGGCCACACGACTACGTCCAAAATATATCCTCCCGGGCAGTACGAACGGACGCAATGACGAAAGCAGCAGTCATCATTCTGGCAGGGACCGAAGGGCACGCAAACCTCGGTCGACTCGTGAACGGGCTCGAGACGGCCAAGGAGTTCGCCGACACCGACGGCGACGAGGTGGAACTGATCTTCGACGGAGCAGGGACACAGTGGATCCCCGAACTCGAAGACGAGGAAAGCGACTATCACGAACTGTATCAGGCCGTCCGCGACGACGCCGCCGCCTGCGACTTCTGTGCCGGTGCGTTCGGCGTCGAAGACGCCGTCGCCGATGCGGGGGTAGTGACGCTCGACGACCACGACGGCCACCCGAGCATCCGGTCGATGGTCGACGACGACTACGAGATCATCACGTTCTGAACCCGTCCCGAGACGGGAACAACGATCGGAACGGGAACACGGACGGCGAGATGTGCTTCCTCAAGGTCGACAATTCGGCAGCACAGCGACGCTGCGGCACGCTGACCTGACGCGACGAGCAAGATGTACTCCCACATCGAAGCGAGTGATCTGTCCGAGATCGGAAGTCAGGCGTTCAAGGACGAATAGGGCGCTCCATCACTGGTATTTGCAAGAACTGCTCAGGAGTATTCGGTACGGTGGAGGCGAAATGTACCGTGTACCCCGATTTCCAGTACTCGAATCGGAATGATGACCTATGAAGTGGAAGCCATTCACGGGCACAAAATCGGCTCACCAGCCGATCGATGGGTAAGTCCGATCTCCGATGGACTAAAGTCCCCATCAGATAACTTCTGCCTGATCGATGTTGTCGGGAGTTAGGACGGACGAGGACGGTGGGTCGTGCCCGTATGATGCCGAAACCAGGAGTCGTATCTGTGGGGGCCGTACGACGGTCCGGAAGGAGCGAACCAGATGACGACCCACGGTCGACGCCACTTTCTAACGGCCGTGGGCGGCAGTAGTACCACATTACTGGCCGGTTGCGGCTCGTCCGGGTCGGGGAGCGCGGTCGGAGACAGGAAAATAGAGCGGGTGTGGTTCCGCGTTCGGTCGAACGGAAACATCCAGTTCGCGTTGCGATTCGAGGACGACATCGACGTCGACAGTCTCGAGGATCCAGAGCAGTTCATCAACGTCTCGAACGGCGCCACCGTGGAACTGGATGGGTCGGTCACCCTCGATTGGTACGACCACGCGACTGTCGATCGGTCGAGCCTGTCGAGGGCCCGCGACCGATCCATCGGTGAATTCGACTCCCTGGACGATTCGGACTGGGACTCATTGACCGAATCCTATACTGGGTCAGTAGCCGGCGCAGAACGACCGGGGGGCGTCACCGGGCGTATCAGAGATGCCGTTGCGACAGTCGACCCGAGTGAGTTCGGCGAGATCGAACTCGAAATCCCGGAAATAGCAGTCACGGTCCCCGTGGCGGACGGGCCCGATACCGTACAGGTACAGTACCCGGACGGACAGATCCACTCGGCACCGTACGTCCCACCCTCGCTGGACGAGGACGAACTGGTACTTACCGACAGGAGTTTCGACGGCGAGTTCACCGTCGACTTCGAGAACGAGCGGATCACGTGGGAGAGCAAGAACTACGAGGGCGAAAACGAATGGGAGTTTCCCACCGGAACACCGACGGAGGGCCTCAATACGCGACAAATCGAGGGAGAGGCGGCTACCATTCTGGTCGAGAACTCGATAGTCGCCCTCAGCCCGGCGTACGGCTCACTCCGGGCGATATGGCGCTCTCGGTGGGAGTTTTTCGACTGGGTGGCAAGCATCGCCGTCGATCCGACAGCCGCAGCCGAACAGGTGGCCGATAACGCCACGGAAGTGGTCAGAGAGACACTGGGATGGCTCGGTCCGACGGGGAGTTCGGACGTGGCCGAACAGTACATGATCGCCGGACTGCAGGTCGGAGTCGCGCTCCGATACTCCGCCCAAGCAGCGCGGGTCGCCGGGGGAGTTGCCTCGACGCTGACTACGGCAGTGGACATCGCTGCCGGCTATCAGAAGGTGACGGCACTCGCGGACGAAACCAACGGGCTCATCAAAGATGTCATGAAGGGGTTCGACTATTCATATATAAACCCGGCCGTCCACCCGCTGCTCCATCGGTTCATGGCCGAGAAGGCCAGCGTCTCGATCGCAACACACAACGGCGATTCGAACATCGAAGACTACCGGGACGTAGTCGAAAAGATAGCAGGCGAGTACGACGCGGCATACACCCAGGTCAACACCGAGTACGCAGGTGGCAATGCGGAGACACGACAGCTTCAATCCAGGATACATGACTCGGTCAAGAGGCGTGTAGAAATACTGCGGACCGCGAAAGTAAACGACATCGTCGACACGGCGCTGACAACCGCGGAGACTCGAAGCCCAGTCCAGCCGGCCACCCAGTTCCAGCTGGACAACGCCAACACCGGGTTCGACCCCGACCTACTGGAGCCGTCGGCTGAGGGCAAACCAGCAGCGGAACGCCTGTCCGCCGTGGAGTCCGACGTGCGGCCGGTGGTCGCGGATGGCCGAGTATACGGGTGTAGCGGTAGCCGTCTCCTCGCTTTCGATCAGGGGCGTGAGATGGTCTGGGAGCAGCCCTTGAATGGGGACGGCGACATCGTAACCACTCCCACCGTCGACGACGGCGTGATCTACGTCGGTACTGACGAACCGGCACTCTACGCGCTGGAACTCGGAGCCGAAGGACTCAGCCAACAGTGGCGCCTCGCCGATACGTTCGAGGAGAACCCTCTGTCCCCGACAGTTCACGACGGCCGACTGTACACCGCGACCGGGGCCGAGCGGCTCTACCAGATCAGCTCTGCCAGCGAGGTGACGGAAACCGTCGAACTGTCGTTTGGCGGGCCGACGTCTCCTCGACAATCGCTTGCGACGGATGGGCAGCGACTCTTCGTGAGCGGGCAGTACGGAATCAGAGCCTTCGATGTGCCTTCGCTGGCGCCTGCGTGGGAAACCGCACGTGAGACTGCGGACTACACGAACGACGTTCCAGCAGTCAGCACCGATGGACCGCGGGTAGTGTATTCCCCGGAAGGGAACGAACTCGTGGCTCGACAGCCCGCGGACGGAACTACCGTCTGGCGGAGCGAGCGTGACACGTTCGCTAGCGTTCCGACGGTTACCGCCGAGCGCGTGTTCGTCGGTTCGGGTGCCAGACAGGAACTGCGAGCGTACCCCCGGGGGACCGATAGGGCTACCCCACGGCCGCCGGAATCGCGTGTCGAGCTGGATGGCGACATCGTCGGCGAGGTGACTGCCGCGGGAGCGCACGTGTACTGCTCCACCGCACAGTCGGTCTACTGCCTCGACAGGGCATCGCTTGATACGGTCTGGCGCGTGGACGACGCTCTTGGGGGGAACACGGTGAGTTCCACACCTGTTGTGAGCGGAGGAAGGGTCTACGTCGCTACGACTGGAGGGATATTCGCGCTTGGCGAGTGAGCAACACTGCAGACGTCGACCCTAGCGGGACCCGAGGACTACCTGATACACCATGGAAGCCGTCGTGGGGCTGGCGAGATGTACTTCCGAGAGGCCGACCACTACCACGCCCAACTGGCCTGCCGGTCCGGCGGTCCTGAGCTGACAGGCCAACCCCATACCGTAGCCTGCGAGCTGTCCGAGATCGGGGTCGAGGTGTTCCAAGATGAATAGCAGGGTGTAAAGGGCTACTTGTGGAATGCAAGCCCGAACGATCCTATCGATTAAGACCGTACACCTTTGACGGATCGGGCCGACTCCAACTTCATCATATAGGTAATGTGTGTATCTGTACTCGTAGTACGGGTAATCGGTGCTGAATCCAAGGCGTGTCAGAGGTGACGTCGACCATGTAAGATTGAATTTCGGGACAGGTGATTCACCAATAGGTGCGTGGCATGTACTTGGCCATTCAAGCGAGTAACCCTGAAAGAACACTCAAAAGCGGCCTCTTCCTTCGTCTGATCGCATGGAATCCCTCAACACGTTGTTCGACATCTTTAGCAAAGAACGACGACGATACGCTCTGTACGCATTGGACCAAGCTGACGGGCCGATTGGAATTCAGGAGCTGGCGAACCAGGTGCGCGAGTGGGAAGCCGAAGAAGAACCCGTCGCTTCGGCTCTGGTGAATCGCCATACTGTGCTTGATTTCACGATTTCACTGCTCGCTTGATGTTGTAAACAACACATTTCAAGACAAGTTCACGAAATTCTCGGTACCACGTTCGCGCACGCACGGCGACG